>NZ_JANLOG010000123.1:0-62879 GCF_025466205.1 Pseudomonas sp. 13B_3.2_Bac1 | reverse complement strand
ATTCGGCTTCAACCTGCAGGACCAGTTGTACAACGGCTATGAGGTCGCTTCGCGGTTGAACGCGCGGTATGAGAACACCGCAGCGACCTGTCAGGGGGGTAAAACCGCGTACTTCTGCGACGGTGTCCTGCTGCGTGCCACCCAGGCGTCCAAGGCTTTTCACATGTGGAATCCCAGCCCGACATCAGTAGGCAATGGCGGTGTTTCCTTCACCTATTTACGCAAGGATGCAGGGCTGACCAAACCGGTGTACGCGCAAGGTTTTCTCGTTCGCGAAAGCTTTGCCCCGGCGGCATATCCCCTGAACGTGATGTGTGCCTACCCCTTCGATGGCGCCACCAGCCGCCCTCAGGACACCTGCCGTACCCGCGGTGACATGTGTCACGAGCTGGGTGTCACCAGTGTCGAGGCCTGGGTGACTCGCTACGCCAAGTCACCCCGCACCAGTTGTGCGTTCAACAACGACCCGGCGCAATTCCAGCTCAACATCGACGTTCGCCCCAGCGTGCCCAACGGCGATGGCTGGAACGAGGTGATGATTCAGACCTGGCCGCAGGACATCCCCCTGCAAATCCCCCTTGAAGCGTTTTATTACAGCCTGAAAGCGCACTACACCAGCAATGGTCTGCCCCAGGCTCAGTTCGCCCAACGCGATTACTTCGAGATCACCGGGCGCTTTCTGCCCATTGTCCTGATTGACCTCGAAGCGCCAGCGGGCCAGGTCTTCCGATACAACCCCGCCGATCAGAACGCCGCCGGTGCTCCGGCAAGTGTCCTGATCACGCCTGATCTCTGATCACCGAAGGCGTCAAGCCATGGCTTTGCTTTGCAGCGCATGACCGCTCATCGAAAACCCGCGCCTACCTGTTAGTTCTGACAGTAGCCAGGGTTCGCCACATCGGGCCCAATCAAGTAACGCCTCCCTGGCAGAACCGCATAACCTTCGATGAGGTTTTTCGTCATGACGCACTTTCACTCATTCCTGTTTCCACCCTTGCAGACCGACACGCCTTTACTGCAACTGCGCCCCTTGCGGATTTCGGACCTCGTAGCACCGATCGTCGATGGGCACGGCGGTATCAACTTCAAGAACTATTACCGCTATCCCGACGGTTTGTTCTGTGCCGTCGACGCGTACGCCGCGCCCATGCGCGAAGGCGACAAGCTGGATATCTATTGGGGCAAGGACAACAAGATCTTTACCCGAGTGTTGGATGATGAAGATGAGATCAACAAGCCGGTGTTTTTTTTCCTGCCGGTGACAAACATCCTTCCCGGCTGGGCTGACGAGGTCTACTACATCCTGACCCGCGCGGACAACACCCCCCCAGAGGATCCCTCCACGCCCTTGCGAATACTGGTGAAACTGGATCTACCCGGCGGCAACGACGTAGACCCCCATAAGCCCGGACACTCAAATCTACACATCGTGCAACTGCCGCGCGACGTCATCGTTAACGGCGTGGATGCCGATTGGGCAGCCAGGGGGGTGCCGATGGTCATTCCACCCTACCCGAACATCGCCGTGCGCGACGTTATCCTAGTGAAATGGGGCAAGGCCTCCCTCGATCCTCATATCGTCAGCGCCGACGAGGCAGCCGGCACAACGCCTATCGTGATCACAATCCACAAGGACAAAATTGTCGCCGGTGGTGACGGCAACAGGGTGGAGGTTATTTACGATATCCATGACGAGGTGTTGAACTTCTCCGAGAAACCCTCCCAGAGCACTACCGTCAACGTCATGTCCGGAGAGCGACTGCTGGATGAACCGATTATCCAGGACTCAAAAAACGGCACCCTCTATCTCGGCGAGCTGGAAGATCGCGATGCCAGCGTGGAGGTTCACGCCTCCGGCAGCCCTTTCAAACGGGGTGACACCATCACCATGAACTGGGAAGGCACAACACAGACCGGCGAAACGTTGCCCAACCAACAATCCAAAATCCTGGAAAATCTTCCCAGCAATCTCAAGTTTCAGATTCCGAATGCGCTGGTCCGGGCGCTTGAAATGGGATCCGCCAAGGCATCGTATGTGCTCTACGATAAAGAAGATGGCACTGGGCTCAGCTCCAGGCACGGACTCGCCCAGGTGATGCCCGGGGTGCCCGGGGTGCCCGCGCCGGTCCTCAAGGAGGCCTCAAACGGTAAGGTGAACGCCGATATCACGTCGGCCACCGTGGACATTCGGTACCCGGGCATGGCCGCGGGCGAAACCGTCAACATGGCCTGGCTGGGCACCAAGGCCAATGGCAATCCCTACTTGTATGAGGCACAGCACATCGTCAGCCCGGATGACGTGAAAAACCTCCTCGTGACCTTGCACGTGCCGGGTAAACATCTGCGAGTGCTGAAGAACGGCACACTGAATCTGTTCTACCGGGTCTCCGGCGACGAGTCGAAATGGCGGGGCCTGAATGAGTCCGGGCATCAGCAGATCGAAGTGTTGCAATTCACCTGAGTCACCGGCCAAAGGCCTGCAAAAAAAACGCCTCGCGAAGGCGAGGCGTTTTTTATCGGGGGTTGCACCCGGTCAGGTTCAGGACGTTTACCAGGCCCAGCGCAGCCCGACATTCACCCCATACGGCTGCTCGATGTTCTTGCCATTGCTGTAATCGAAATCGGCATGCACCTGCAGGTCCTTGGTCACGGCCAGGGCCATGCCTGCACCCAGCACACCACGGGTGCCAGACAGGTCGTTGTTGAACTGATTGTTGTCGTTGACCGTCACGCGGTTGTTGTTGATGAACTCGTGCTGCACTGCCGCACGCACATAAGGCTGGGCGACCATGCCGTTGTCCATGTTGAAGGTGCGACCCACCGTGGTACCGGCTTCACCTAGCACCGAGCGGCTGCGATCGCCGTCGGCCTGCATGCCGTTGTCCAGATCAAAGTTGTCACCCTGTACCACAGCGGTCGACAGTTTGCCGTACGGTTCGACGAAGTAACCGCCGCCCAGTTTGATCTGACGCCCGAACTCCGCCGAAGCGCTCACCCCGGAGTTGTCGTAACTGCCCTTGGCACGGGTGCCATCGCTCAAGCCGACTTTGGTGTCATTCCGGAAGCGGTTGAACTTGAGCTGAGCGTCGAAGTAGTAGCCGCTCTGCGCGTCGATCCAGGTCACATAGGGCCCCAGATAGTAGCTGTCGACCGTACCCGACGTTCCCTGCGCAACGTCAAGGTCGGTATGGCTGTAGCCACCCATGATCCCCCCGACCCACGCGCTGTCACCCAGATGCGTGTCCACACCGACGGACACCCCCTGTTGAGTCTGCTGATAACCCACGCCGGAAGCGGCATTGATGTTGTATTTGTTGCCGTAGGTGCGCATCCACAAGCCGGTATCGCCACCATTGAAACGCAGCTCGCCCATGCGGCTGCGCAACGTTGCCGCCTCGGCATACAACAGCGTCACCGGGGCGTTGAACAGCGCCAGTACCGATTTGGCGCCGGGGCTGATGGTCTTGGTGGTCGGGTCGAGAAACCATTCCGTACCGCCCGTCCCTGCGGCTCGCTGATCCAGATCATACGACCAGGCACCGAGATCGACACGCCCGCCTCTCAGGGCAAATTGCGCATCGCCGGCGGCGGTATGCACCAGAGTCAACTGTTGGGGGTTCACCGCGTCCAGACCGGACGCAGCCACCAGCAACCCGAACTGCCCGCTGGCCACGCCCGTGACATTGAGCAAGTCGTGCTGACCGGTGGCGAAATTGCCTTTCATTTCGACCGTACTGGAACCGTCCGGCGAACCGGCCAGTGTGCCGACGTTCAACTGGTAGAACGTGTTGGGCACATCCTGCGCACCAAAGCGAACTGTCCCGCCATTCATGGCGAGTGTTCCTACAGTGTCGTTGCCGGCCAGGGTCCAGACCGAACCACTGTTGATGGTTACGCCGCTGGCGTTGTCGAGGCGGCCGGTCAGTTGCGAGTGGTTCTGCAGGGTGACGTTGGCGGTCGATCCACTGTCCACCAGCACGTCACCTTTCATGTTGCCCTGATCGAAGGTGAGATTGGCGGTACTGTTGCCGGCAACACTGACATTGCCCTCCAATGTGCTGTCCGCCACGTTCATCGTCGCACTCGATGCACCCTGTACATCAAGCAACACGCCGTTGCCGGCCAGCAGACGAGTCGCGTTCAGAACCTCTATCTGTGCGTTGACACCCGAAGTAGCCTGAATCGCTGCCCCGGTCTGCCCTTGAACCAGCACATTGTCCAGCGACACATTGGCGCCAGTGCCGACACCTGCGGTATCCGCGCGCAACCGAATTCCGTTCGTGCCCCCCGTCATGCTCCCTCCCACCGCACGGACTTGTGCGCCGAAGGAATTGAGACCCACGCCGCTTGCCCCGGCGGCGGTCAGGTGGGTATCGGTCAGTTGAATGTCACTGCCGCCACTGGTTTCGATCCCGGCCGTCTGGCCAGTGATCTGACTGCCGCTGATCACAACGGTTGAACCGGTGGTGGTGCCACCGTTGCGGCCGATAAACATGCCCATGCGCGAGCCCGTGACGGTAGCATCGGACACATTGGCGCCGGCGTTGGTGACGGCAATTCCCGCGCTGCCCCCCATGCCAGCATAGGTCCCGCCCAAGGCATTGAATTGCGCTCCCGTGTTGATCGATAACGCAAAAGTACTTGCACCGGTGGCGTTCAATACGCCTCCATCATGGACAGCGTAACTATCCTGTGCAGTGTTCTGATCGATATTCAGCGTTTGCCCTGCACCAATCGACGTCAAGGCAAAAACAAGAGGACTGGTAGAGAAAAACGGCACCAGGGACAACCATGCCAGATGTTTTCTCGACCCTGTTGATGAAAATAGATGTGCACAATATCCCATGTAACCTCCTTACAACTTTTCGCGGAAAATGCTTCCGTTGAAAACCAGAAAACCGGGGGGCAATGTACAAGGAGACAACCATTTCCTCTGTAGGAATAGTCCTCAATTTGATGGGAATTAATACCCCGCATGCGTAAAAACAGAAAGGCGGAAAGCGCAATGCACGCCTCCGCCTTTCAAAACGCGGATTTAATCGTCTAACTCGTCGCAATATTTCTCGTCGAAATCAGCGACCACGACCCTGACTTCCTGTTCATTGGAGGAGTGAGTTTCCTCATCAATCTCCGCTGTGTAGACGATTTTTCCGTATCCGTCCTTGATCGGCCGCAGCGCCTCAGTGAATGGCAAGTACACATCAAAGCCATCCACATGCTCATTGCCCTGCAATACTTTCTCGATCAGGTAGTCGTCAATAGGAGGTTCGCTCGGGCTCAGCTTTCTGCGCGACCAGGTAAAGAGCAACTTCATACCTTGCTCAAGCGAACCGCCGGCAGGACGAACTCGGATAATTCCAGCCAACCCAATGAACGGAATATCTCGAAGCGAAGTGCAATTCAGATACGTGATTTTCCCCGGATTGACATAAAGATTCTGAATGACCGGATCAGGCAAGGTCACCGGATAGATATAGACTTTAACTTCGGTAGGCGGGGATGGGTTTTCATTTTCACCGTTGGCCGGGTTGGTAATCACATAACGTGCTTTTTTCTTCCCGTTTTTGGTTTTCTCAAATACCTCTGATGGCAGTGTTAAGGGAACTTTGAAGTCAGGGGGTTCCGTTCCCTCCACTTCATACACACCCTCTGGCGCCGCAACTTTTTCGCCTTGCCACACCAGGGTGATAAGGTCGCCTGGCTTGACACCCGCCGGGAGATCCAGATCTATGGCGATATCATTGCCTTTGTCAGCTTCCACCAACTCGTTATCTTTGGTTGAGCCCTTGACGACCAGTTCGTCCAGATTAGGATTACCCACTTCCGGATCGGGTTCAGGATTGACGGGGCCGGCGATAGTCAAATCGATCGAGACTGTCGCCCCTGTTGCTTCCGGAAATTCCTTGCCATTTCGATCGATGACGTAAGTGACCCGTGCATCCCGAGGCCCGTCGCCACCGGCCGCCACATCTGCATAAGGAACATCGACGATCACTTCACTGGTGCCGTCGGTCGGTACGCCGGGTTGCTCTTTTCCATCGAACGTGACCACGGCCTTGTCATTTGGCGAGCCATTGGAAAATGTTGGAATAACCACTGCCAGAGAAGGAAAGGAGTCCTTCCGGTCGATCACACCATCATCGTTCGCCGGTGCCTCTGGTGGTTTCAAGTCGGTGGGGGTTGGTGTCAGTTGCACATCAAATGTAAACGGGTCTCCCGCCGGCCCGATATTCCCCACTCGATCGTTATACCTGCAATAAAAATCACGCTTCCCTTCACCCACACCCTTAATTGTAGCGGTAGGAATTTTTATCACGATAGGAACAGTCAAATCCTCGCCCATCATGAAGGGCTGCGTAGGAACACCTGCATAATAACCAGCGTAACTATCACCCGTCGCGGCATCATTGGGCGTATCAATACTCATGGTTACTTCAATGTTTTTGTCCAGATATTCACGCGTCAACACTCCACCAATCACTTCGGCAGGCGGCACCGGAGCCTCCCCCGGGTTATTATGATTAGGCGGCGTATTGTCGATATAAAACCGCGACACTTCAGATGAAGTATCAACACCACCGTAATTAATTACGTACGTCAAGTCAAACAGGCCAGGAGTGCCGGTGTAAAGCCCTGACAATTCCAATATAAAATCATCACTCGATGCAGGTACTTCCGTCCAATCCTCTGAAACGAGCTGCGCTCCTTTAAACAAGGCGATCCATAATTCCCCTGGCCCAGAACCTTCAGGCCTTTCCACATCGAGGACTTGTACATCGCAATTTTTCCCCTGACGATCTGATTGCAACTTCTTGATGTTTTGATCGCCTGGAAGTGCCGGTAATAAGTCTACAACCTCCGGCGCTATGCCCGCCCGAGTCTTCAGCGACTGACGCAACACATACAGTTTTCTACGGGCAGCCTCTGCCTTGGATAACACTTTCAAATTATTCATTATCTGCTCTCCTGATCAAATGGATGCGCCAGGCCATCTGTTCCCACTACGAACTTCCAGACAGATACCGGGCATGTACTGCACTTTCACGTAGCGAAAACCCGTCAGTTTTCTTTACATAAATCATTGGTGGGTGAACATATTTCACCGCTGGGCATGGTGCGATTGATGATCACGTAATCATCATCCGAATTACCTCGGCCGCCATTGCGTTTTTTCAACCGGTAATAAACCAATGCGGAACCCTCATTGACCATGGGCGCAATCAGGGTGTCGTAGTCGTCAACGACAAAGTCGATATCCTCACCCGGCTGCAGCGTCGTCAGCTCCCTGGTTATTTCTGCGTAAGTACCGTCGATCGGCTCGGTGCCGTTGAGCCCGGCACAGCCTTGCCAGACCAACGTGATGATGTCGCCGTTTTCGATGCGGGCATCAGCCGGGATTCTGACTCTGACGCCTTCCCAGAGCCTGGGTCTGGAACAACAATGAAGCGCCCCCTCTATTCCAGCATCCGGAAACAGCGGCTCTTTCAATCCTGTTATCAGAACGATGGCCACCCTGACCGGAGTCGGCAGCGACCGCTGCTGATTCACGCCATTGCTGGTGGTGTAATAAACCGGGAGTGCCGGGTTCTGCTTGTCGGTGTCGATGACGCTCCAGGGCACTGAAAGCTTGACTGTTTTGCCAGCAACATCTGAAGCCTCGACCTCATAACGGGCGACGAACCCGGGGTAACTTCCCCAGTACAGCTCAATGACCTGCCCCGCCTGTGGCGCGTCGTACAGCTTCAGACTCACCGTGGCCGGATACCCGTAGTCGGCGGTGAGCAAGGTATTGAGGGTGGCGGTTTTTTCGCCGTAAACCTCAACCTGTGCAAGGTTTGCGTTGATCAACGCCGGTGCGTTGGCATGATCCTGCCCCGCCAGCGTCAGGTTGACGGGAACGGCCGTCGGCGGAGAAGGAGGTCCATAGCTCGAACCCTGGCGAATCCGGTAATAGACTTTGGCCTGCCGTGGCCCGTCGCCCTTGTCATGCAGGTTCTTCCATGGCACTGGAGCAATCGCTGGAAAGTCCGACGGATCAATTGGAATTTCATCGACGAGGATGTCATCCCAGAAAATGGCGGCCCAGTGGCTGGCGTCTGCATAGTCGTACTCAGGGACTTCAACAACGACACCTTCACGAGCCTGTTGCCGATCAATCAGCCCTCGGTCAGACAACGGCACCTTGGGCGGCTGCAGCGCACCCGGCGCGGGCGAAAGGTCAACCTCGATCCACGAGAGAATGGAGCGGGGCCCTTCGTTACCGGCCCGGTCCCTCAAAAAGTAATAGAGGGCGCGTCGACCTGCCGCCCCGGCACGAATCTCGTCGGCGTACACGGTGATACGCAACTGTCTGGCGGCGATATCTTCCGCGCTGAATTCTTGCTCGCGTATCGCAATCTCTGAGTCAGGCGGATTCGGGTTAGCGGTCCAGTAATACCTCGCGCGATCCCCGGCCTTTACATCGTCATAGAAAGGTGCCAGAACACTGACCTCACCCTCGCGGATAAGATAGGTTTCGTTGATGACGCCGCCCAGCGCGGCCGGGAATTCCACCGGGCCCGGTGAGTTGCCGTAGTTGGGTTTGGTTTTATCGATGGTCAGGGTTTTGCGGTCACCTTCAACCGGATTGCTGCCGTACCTGGAAATCCGGATCGCCACCTCGAAAGCACCTTCATTTTGGAGCAGATAACTCGGTACTTTCAGGGTTTGCGGAAAGTCGATGGGGTCTTCGGTCGGATACCACTTAAAATCGACCATTCGAAAAGTCGCATTCTTTTCCATGAAGCCCAGCTCGACCAGATCTTCTTCGCCCGGCAAAGGAAAACCCTGTTCAAAATCCATGAACTCGACGCTCAGATCCTCATTCAGCGCCGACAATGGCAACAACCCCCAGGGGTCATCGGGATCAAGCACGGCAGGCACTGTCGGCGCATCGATCTGCATCGCCTCCACAGGTGCATTCTCGATGTGTGACCGTTCGCCAGGTTCTTTGGGCTTCGCCATTTCCGGCCTTCCTTTTCGACAGTGACGGGCAGCGCGGTTTGAGCTGCTTGAGTGATGGCTTCATTTAATGCCCGGCAAGAAGCCCTGCCTACTGTCAGAAATTACAGGTATGGCTACCGTCCATCGGAAACCACCGAGGTGCGCAGCGCAAAATTCGGTGCAGATAATGACCTCTTCGCGAGCAGTCTCGATCCCAACCTGGATAGGGATTCGG
This sequence comes from Pseudomonas sp. 13B_3.2_Bac1, assembly GCF_025466205.1. Lineage (NCBI taxonomy): Bacteria > Pseudomonadati > Pseudomonadota > Gammaproteobacteria > Pseudomonadales > Pseudomonadaceae > Pseudomonas > Pseudomonas sp. 13B_3.2_Bac1. The sequence continues at coordinate 53,662 of NZ_JANLOG010000123.1, read as the reverse complement.
CGGCGTTGCCATGATGTGCGCGGGCGCGAGGTAGTGGTCGAGAATGCGTTCCGCGGCTTCGTGGAGTTTTCTGGAGTGGAGTGATTCGTAGGGTGATACCGGATCTGTGGCCGGCAGATTGGGTTTGGTGTCAGGCCTTGATCTCACCGTGTTCACCTTCAACGAATGATCATTGAGCATGCCGCTGATCTGTCGGTGCCGGGGGTGCAGTCGATGTTCACGTCGTGGTCGTTACCACTCGTCGCAAATACGCCCCCACCTGTAATTTCTGACAGTAGCCAACCCGCCTCACCTGAGCCTTAAATCCCTGTGCCGCCCCTATTCCAACCGGAGTTGCCAGCATGCTCATTCAACCGTCCAGAGAAATTCCCAAGGCCCTGCGTGAACCGGAGATCCCCGGCCGCACGGAACCGCAACTGCCCTCCGGCAGCAGTGACCAACGCAGATCCACTGTGGGAGCGGGCTTGCTCGCGAAGAGGCCAGATCTGCCAGCGCCTATTCCTTAGACCCAACATTATCCAGCGCCTGATTCACCGCCAACTCCCCCAGCATCACTACTTGCGCAATGCCCAGCGCGGTATTGCGGCTCGGCCCTTCCAGTGTCCCGGCGAAGTCACCGAGCATCACCGTGGCCGAAGCCAGGGATTCGCAGGCGTTGGCCAGCAGGGATTCAGTGTCGGTTTGCGGGTTGACCAGGAACATGCTGCTGGGGGTGTAAGGCGTTGCCATGATGTGCGCGGGCGCGAGGTAGTGGTCGAGGGCGCGTTCGGCGGCTTCGTGGAGTTTTCTGGAGTTGAGGGATTCGTAGGGTGACACCGGGTCTGTGGCCGGCGGATTGGGTGGGGTTTCGGACATCAGCTGGAACTCCGATCGAGGCACTTTGAATGAATGACGACCTGTAGGAGCTGCCGCAGGTTCGGGCCGCGTTCGGACGATCTTTTGATCTTGTTTTTTAAAGCAACGTCAAAAGATCGCAGCCTGCGGCAGCTCCTACAGGGGACCGGGCAGTTAGTTCGGCACGCGGCGGCCGTCCAGCACTCGGTTGACCATCAGTTCACTGAGCATGATCACCTGATGCAGCATCAGCATGGCCCGGCGCTGTGGGTTCTCGACGGTGTCGCCGATGTCGCGAGCCATGTCACTGGCGGCGGCTAATGATTCGCAGGCTTCGACGAGCAAGGTTTCTTCGTCCACGGTGGGGTCGATGAGGAAGATTCTGCTTGATTTGCCTGACGGTACTGAGGGGATGGAGATCTTCAGTGCGCCGGGGTTGAGGTAGAAGTTGATGGCGCGGTCGGTTGCCGCTTTTATCTTCTGCGGGTCGAGGGCCGGGTCGTATGGGATTGGATCGACGTCCGGGGGTTGGGTGTGGCTTTGAACATGGATGAAACTCCGTATCGAGAAATAGGAGCCATCACCCTCGCTACCAAACGATGGGTGGCGGCCATGCGCGGGTTGGTAGACCGGTCGATACGGAACCCGGCGCTCACGAGTGAGCCCCACGCATGTCCACCATATAAAGCTGAGCCGCAAAAGAGAGGCTGCATAAGGTGATGCCATACGACCGTACCGAAATGGGCTACCAAACCCGATCACTGATTTTCAGTGACAGGGAAACGATATAGCCCGGCCCATAGCCGTGTAAGCCGGCGGATTCTGGCGTACGCGTAGGTAACGGCGCAAGGCGTTGTAGCCGTTATGGCGTAACGGTTCGTGTACTTTAAACGTGGTTGCGAGGGTGCGTTTATGTGCGGAGTCTGCTCTGTTGTTTTGATGTTGTCTGGCTGGTCGCATTCGCGAGCAAGCCCGCTCCCACAGTTGGAATGAGTGCATTCAGTTGGGGATTGGTCGGCTCGTAGGCCGCCATCGCTGGCAAGCCAGCTCCCACAATTTGACCGAAAGCATTCAGCCAGGGATTGGTCGGCTCGTAGGCTGGCTCCCACAATTGGATTGGGTGCATTCAGTTAGATATTGATCGGCCGTCAGGCCGCCATCGCTGGCAAGCCAGCTCCCACCATGTGACCGAGTGCATTCAGTTAGGGATTGGTCGACTGGTAGGCCTGCTCGCGAAGGCTGGCTCACTGGCAACACCGTTCTCCAGACAGAAAAAACCCGTCGTCCCGACTGATCGGAACGGCGGGTTTTGTCGTTTCAGGCCTCGATCACACCGTGTCCACTTTCAGCGAATGATCATTGAGCATGCCGCTGATGATCGTCGCCGTGTCGTGTCCGCTGGCGATCACCCCGCCCGCCCCCGGCGTTACACCGTAGTGGCTGGCGAGGTTGACGCCGGCCAGGTCGATGGTCTGGTTCGGCGTCGCGCCGGCGATGGCACTGACATTGATGCTGGTCAGCACCGACGCGCCGCTGCCGGTGACGGTGAAGTGCAGGTAGTCGTCGAGCGATGCGGTGGTGCCGTTTTCACCTTGCAGCAGTTGCGACAGGTCGAGCTTGTCGGTGCCGGGTGTGAAGTCGGTGATGGTGTCGTGGCCACTGTTGCCCTTGAGGTACTGGAAGGTGTCGGCTCCCGGCCCGCCGGTCAGGGTGTTGTTGCCCATACCGCCGATCAGCAGGTCATCGCCACCGCCACCGTTGAGGATGTCGTTGCCCAGACCGCCGTTGATCATGTTGTTATTGTTGTCACCGGTGAGGGTGTCATTGAAGTTCGAACCGATGAGATTTTCGACGTTGGTAATGGTGTCGATGCCAGCGCCGATGGTGTTTTGCGGCACGAGCAGGCTCAGGTTGACCGTGACCCCGGCCGTCGCATGCGCATAGCTCACGGTGTCGATGCCGGTACCGCCATCGAGGATGTCGTTGCCCGGGCCGCTGTAGAGCAAGTCGTTGCCGGCGCCGCCGTGCATTTCGTTGTTGCCTGAACCGCCGCTGAGCACATCATTGCCGTCGCCACCGTTAAGGATGTTGTTGCCGGTGCCGGCCACCAGAATGTCATCCCCCGACGTACCGGTGAGCGTATGACCGTCCTGATAAGTGATGCTGACGTTGGCCGTGTCGCTGCCGCCATGGTTGTCGTTGGCGGTGTAGGTGCCGTTGAAGTCTGGCGTCACGTCGTGGGCGCCGGCGTAGTTGACCGTCATGGTCAGTTGGTAATTTTCCGCCGCCGTCGGGTTGCTGCCGCTGGTGTTGCTGATGTTGGTGACGTGAATCTGGTAGGTGCCGTCGGCGCTGGCGGTGATGGTGCCGCCATCGGCGATGCTGACGAACGCGCCGCCATTCACCGAGTACTCCATGGTGATGTGCCCGGCCGCCAGGTTGTGATCCAGGTTGAGGGTTTCGCCCTGTTTCAGTTTGACGGTGATCAGGTCTTCATCGTTGGCGTTGGCGGTGGTCACCGCGCCGAGGTAGCCGCTGACCACCAGCACTGCGGTCATCGCCGTGGCATTGGCGGTGAAGGCGCTGCGCACGTCGGCCAGGTTCTGGTTGGCGGCGGTGTTGCCGGTGCCGGCGAAGTTGATCGCGCCGGTGCCGGTGAAGTCCGCACCCTTGGCCGCCCAACCGGTGTTGAAGGTGGTTGGCGAAGCAGTCAGCGGATCGCCGTCCGGGTCGCTGTCGTTGGCCAGCAACAACTCGCCCGGCACCGTGACCGTGCTCGACAGCACGTTGGTGATGACATGGTCGTCGACCGCCACGGGTGGCAAGTTGGGGATCACTTTCACGGTCAGCGTCGAGCTGGCGAGGTCGCCGTCGTTGTCGCTGAGGGTGAAACCGATGTTCTCGGTGATCACGGTGGTCGTGGTTTTCTGTGAGATGTAGGTGTAATCGCCAGTGTCGAGGTTGATCTGCAGCGTGCCGCTGTTGTTGGTGGCGACGCTCAGGGTGTTGGTCGTGGTGTCGAAGGTGCCGTGGTTGGTGCCACCGCTCGCGACCAACGAACCTTGGCCGCCGTTGGCTTTCGGGTCATAGGTGTACGTGGTGCCATCGACCACAATGGATTTGATGAAACCTCCATCGGCGCCGAAGGTGCCCGTGTCACCCAGCAGAGAGCCGGTGACCGGCGCGCCAACCACGGTGCCCGACAACACCGAGTTGAGCTGATTGAGGTCGGTGACCACCACCGCATTGGTGTCGGTGTGGCTGATGCCGTCATAGGCCAATGGATCGAGGTTGGCGTTGCTCACGCCGCTGCCCAGGCCGATGGCGTAGTTCTTGATGTTGTTGGCATCAAGGAAGGCTTTGAGTGCGGTCTCGTCGGCGCTGCCGATTTCCTGGCCGGCGGTGGGTTTACCGTCGGAGAAGAAGTAACCGATGTTCTGCGCACCGTCCTGTTTGCCGGCGGTGTTGAACGCGGTCTGCATCGCCGCCACGGCGGCGTCGTAGTTGGTGCCGCCGCCGGCGGTGAGGCCGGCCAGCAGGGTTTTGGCGGTGGCCACATCGACCCACACCGAGGTGCGGTCAGTGGCGCTGCTGCTGAAGGTCACCAGTTGCACTTTCACATCGCCGAGGTCGTCATATTTGTCGAGCAAGGCGCTGATCGCCTGTTTGGCCAACGCCAGGCGCGACAGGCCCGGCACGCCGGACGCGTCGGCCATGCTGCCGGAAATGTCGAGGACGATGAGGATGTTGGAGTCGATCTCTACCGCCGCCACCGAGCGATCCGACGGCACCGCTTTGGGCACGTCATCGACGATGTTGACCACGATGGTGCTGGTGGTGCTGTTGCCCAAGGCATCGGTGGCTTTGTAGGTGAAACTTTCGCTGAGGGTGTTGGCCCCATCGTTGGCGCTTGGCGTGGTTTTCGGCGCCGAGGTCAGGGTGTAGGTGTAAGTGCCGTCGGCGTTGAGCTGGATCTGCCCGTACTGGCCAGTCGAACTGCCGACCAGCGTGTACGTGATCGCGCCACTGCCACCGGTGACCGCACCAACCAATGTGCCGGTGGCGGTTTCGCCGGTGCTGCTCGGATCGCTGCCGGTGACCGTGCCGGGGGCCAGGTCCTGGCCATCCTTGGTCAGGTCGAGGGCTTTTTCGTAGACCGTCACGTCCTGATCCACCGAGGCCACGAGTTTGCTGTCGGCAACGTTGATGGTGATGGTGGTGGTGCTTTCGTCACCGTCGCCATCGCGGATGGTGTAGGTGAACGTATCGGTGGCGCCCGGCGGGCTCACCGAGTTCGGGTTGCTGTGGTAAACGGCGTTGCCCGCCGCGTCCAGGGTCAGGTAGCCGTAGGTGCCATTGATGTTGCTGTTGAGGCCACCGATCGCCGAGCTCGCGGTGTTGCTGCCGGCACGCACGCCCACCACTGCCCCACCCGCCGCTGCGCCATCGGCGCCGGTGACGTCGTTACCGAGCACGCTGATGTTGACCGTGCCGCCCTCCGTCACCGAGCCGGTGTCGGCTTTGGCGGTCGGCAAGTCGTCGATGATGTTGACGTTGATCTGCCCGGACGCCGTGCTGCCGTCGCCATCGGTGGCGACCACGTTGAAATTCTCGGTGAGGCTGTTGGCGCCGTTGCCGGTCGGGTGTGCGTCGTTATGCACCAGGGTATAGCTGTAGGTCACGACACCCGTGGTCGGGTTATAGCCGGAGATGGTCAGTGTACTGCCCAGCGGCGTGGTGATCGATTGCGGGAAACCTGCGGCCACACCATTGGTGACCACGGCAATACCGCCGACAGTCAGGGTTTGCAGACCGTCGAGCGCAGTCACGGTGAAAGTGCCGCTTTGGGTCAGTGCCGTGGCGTCCGGCGCACTGCCGTTACCAAGGTTTTTTTCGTAGACAGTGAGTTCGCCGCCGTTGACGTCGAGACCGTTGAGGATCACCGGATCGTCGTTGTTGTGGATCTGCAGGACGAGGTTTGCGGTGCTGGTATCGCCGTCCGAATCGGTGATGGTGTAGGTGAAGGTTTCGGTGCCATTGCCGCCGCCGTGCAGGTTTTTGAAGTCGGCATCGGTTGGGTTGAGCGTGTAGGTGTAAGTGCCGTCTGTGTGCAGTTCCAGGGTGCCGTAGGTTCCGGTGAAAGTACCGGCAGTCACTGGGCCGGTCGGAACACGGTCAGCACCCTGCACGTCATTGGTAAGGACGTTGCCGGTCAGCGTCAGGTTGGTTTCCGAAGCAGTGCCGGTGTTGCTGTCGTTCACTGCTTTTGGCAGGTCGTCGATGATATTCACATCGAGGGTGGCGTTGGCAGTGGTGCCGTTGTCGTCGACGACGGTGACGGCGAATTGCTCGGGCAGGTTGTTCGCACCGTTGCCGGTTGGATGGGCATCGTTGTGATCCAACGTGTAGCTGTAGCTGACCACGCCGGTCGTTGCGTTGAAACCGGTGATGGTCAGTGTGCTGCCCAGTGGCGTGGTAACCGATTGCGGGAAGCCTGCGGCCACGCCGTTGGTGACCACGGCGATACCGCCGACGGTCAGCGTCGTCACGCCATCGAGTGCGGTGATGGTGAACGTGCCGCTCTGGGTCAGCGCGTTGGCATCGGGCGCGCTACCGGTGCTGAGGTTTTTTTCGTAAACCGTCAGCTCGCCGCCGTTCACATCCAGGCCGCTGATGACCACCGGATCGTCGTTGTTGTGGATCTGCAGGACGAGGTTCGCGGTGCTGGTATCGCCGTCCGAGTCAGTGATGGTGTAGGTGAAATTCTCGGTGCCATTGCCGCCGCCGTGCAGGTTTTTGAAGTCGGCGTCGGTTGGGTTGAGCGTGTAGGTATAAGTGCCGTCGGTGTGCAGTTCGAGAGTGCCGTAAGTGCCGGTGAAAGTCCCGGCAGTCACTGGGCCGGTGGGTACGCGGTCAGCGCCTTGTACATCATTGGTAAGAACGTTGCCGGTCAGGGTCAGGTTGGTTTCTGACGCAGTGTTGGCATTGCTGTCGTTGACGGCTTTGGGCACGTCGTCGATCACGTTGACGTCGAGGGTCGCGTTGGCGGTGGTGTCGTTGTCGTCGACCACGGTGACGGCGAACTGCTCGGGCAGGTTGTTCGCACCGTTGCCGGTTGGGTGCGCGTCGTTGTGGTCGAGGGTGTAGCTGTAGCTGACCACGCCGGTCGTTGCGTTGAAACCGGTGATGGTGAGCGTGCTGCCCAATGGCGTGGTGACTGATTGCGGGAAGCCTGCGGCCACGCCGTTGGTGACCACGGCGATACCACCGACGGTCAGCGTGGTGACGCCGTCCAGAGCGGTAATGGTGAAGGTGCCGCTTTGGGTCAGCGCGTTGGCGTCAGGAGCGCTGCCGGTGCTGAGGTTTTTTTCGTAAACGGTGAGTTCGCCGCCGTTTACGTCGAGGCCGGTGATAACCACGGGATCGTCGTTGTTGTGGATCTGCAGGACGAGGTTTGCGGTGCTGGTATCGCCATCGGAGTCGGTGATGGTGTAGGTGAACGTTTCAGTACCATTGCCGCCGCCGTGCAGGTTTTTGAAGTCGGCGTCGGTCGGGTTGAGCGTGTAGGTGTAGGTGCCGTCAGTGTGCAGTTCCAGGGTGCCGTAAGTGCCGTTGAAAGTCCCGGCAGTCACGGGGCCGGTGGGTACGCGGTCGGCGCCCTGCACGTCGTTAGTCAGCACATTGCCGGTCAGCGTGAGGTTGGTTTCCGAGGCGGTGCCGGTATTGCTGTCGTTCACCGCTTTCGGCAGGTCGTCGATGATGTTGACGTCGAGGGTTGCGTTGGCGGTGGTGCCGTTGTCATCGACCACGGTGACGGCGAACTGCTCGGGCAGGTTGTTCGCGCCGTTGGCGGTTGGGTGCGCGTCGTTGTGGTCGAGGGTGTAGCTGTAGCTGACAACACCGGTGGCCGCGTTGAAACCGGTGATGGTCAGCGTGCTGCCCAGCGGTGTGGTGACGGATTGCGGGAAGCCTGCGGCTACGCCATTGGTGACCACGGCAATGCCGCCGACGGTGAGCGTTGTCACGCCGTCCAAAGCGGTGATGGTGAAGGTGCCGCTTTGGGTCAGCGCGTTGGCATCAGGAGCACTACCGGTGCTTAGGTTTTTTTCGTAAACCGTCAGCTCGCCGCCGTTTACGTCGAGGCCGCTGATGACCACCGGATCGTCGTTGTTGTGGATCTGCAGGACGAGGTTTGCGGTGCTGGTATCGCCGTCGGAATCGGTGATGGTGTAGGTGAAGGTTTCGGTGCCATTGCCTCCGCCGTGCAGGTTTTTGAAGTCGGCGTCGGTGGGATTGAGCGTGTAGGTGTAGGTGCCGTCAGTGTGCAGTTCCAGGGTGCCGTAAGTGCCGTTGAAAGTACCGGCAGTCACTGGGCCGGTCGGAACACGGTCAGCACCCTGCACGTCGTTGGTCAGGACATTTCCGGTCAGGGTCAGATTGGTTTCCGAAGCGGTGCCGGTGTTGGCATCGTTCACCGCTTTGGGCACGTCGTCGATCACGTTGACGTCGAGGGTGGCGTTGGCGGTGGTGCCGTTGTCGTCCACCACCGTGACGGCGAACTGTTCCGGCAGGTTGTTTGCGCCATTGCCGGTTGGATGGGCGTCGTTGTGGTCGAGGGTGTAGCTGTAGCTGACAACACCGGTGGCCGCGTTGAAACCAGTGATGGTCAGCGTGCTGCCCAATGGCGTGGTGACCGATTGCGGGAAGCCTGCGGCCACACCGTTGGTGACCACCGCGATGCCGCCGACAGTGAGCGTTGTCACGCCGTCCAAAGCGGTGATCGTGAAGGTGCCGCTTTGGGTCAGTGCATTAGCGTCAGGAGCGCTACCGGTACTTAGGTTTTTTTCGTAAACGGTGAGTTCGCCGCCGTTCACATCCAGGCCGCTGATGACCACCGGATCGTCGTTGTTGTGGATCTGCAGGACGAGGTTCGCAGTGCTGGTATCACCGTCCGAATCGGTGATGGTGTAGGTGAACGTTTCAGTACCATTGCCGCCGCCATGCAGGTTTTTGAAATCGGCATCGGTCGGGTTCAGCGTGTAGGTGTAAGTGCCATCGGAGTGCAGTTCAAGCGAGCCGTAAGTGCCAGTGAAGGTGCCAGCAGTGACGGGGCCGGTGGGTACACGGTCAGCACCCTGCACGTCGTTGGTCAGCACGTTGCCGGTCAGGGTCAGATTGGTTTCCGAGGCAGTACCAGTGTTGCTGTCATCGACGGCTTTGGGCACGTCGTCAATGATGTTCGCGCTGATGGTGGTATTGGCGGTGCTGCCGTTGTCGTCCGTCACCGTCACGGCAAACTGTTCGGGCAACGTATTGGCGCCATTGCCGGTCGGGTGCGCGTCGTTGTGATTGAGGGTGTAGCTGTAGGTGAGAACGCCGGTCGCCGCGTTGAATCCGGTGACGGTCAGCGTGCTGCCCAAGGGCGTGGTGATCGATTGCGGGAAGCCTGCGGCCACGCCATTGGTGACCACGGCGATACCGCCCACCATCAGCGTGGTGACGCCGTCCGGCGCGGTGATGGTGAGGCTGCCGTTTTGCGTCAACGCCGCTGCATCGGGCGCACTGCCGCTGCCGAGATTGGCCTCATTCACGGTCAGCACGCCGCCATTGATACCGTTATTGATCGTCACCGGATCATCGTTGTTGTGGATCTGCAGCACCAGATTCGCGGTGCTGCTGTCACCGTCGGAATCGGTGATGGTGTAGGCGAACGTTTCAGTACCGTTGCCACCACCGTGCAGGCTTTTGAAATCGGCGTCGCTGGTGTTCAGGGTGTAGGTGTAAGTGCCATCGGCGTGCAGTACCAAAGTGCCGAAGGTTCCCGTGAAAGTACCGGGAGTGACCGGCCCGCCAGCGACGCGGTCAGCACCTTGTACGTCATTGGTCAGCACGTTGCCGGTCAGCGTCAGATTGGTTTCCGACGCGGTGCCGGTGTTGCTGTCATTCACCGCTCGGGGCACGTCGTCGATGATGTTGACGTCGAGCGAGCCAGTGGCGCTGTCGCCATTGCTGTCACCCGCCGTCACGGTGAAATGCTCGCTCAGGCTGTTGGCGCCGCCACCGGCCGGATGGGCGTCATTGCCATTGAGGGTGTAGCTGTAACTGACCACGCCGGTGCTCGCGTTGTAACCGGTGATGGTCAGGGTATTGCCCAACTGGGTGGTGATCGACTGCGGAAAACCGACGGCCACGCCACCGCTGATCACGTTGATGCCGCCGATGTTCAGGCTGCTCAGACCGTCCGGGGCGCTCACGGTAAAGCTGCCGCTTTGAATCAGCGCAACGGGGTTGGCGGCAGAGCCGTCGGGCAGATTGGCTTCGTTGACGGTCAGTTCACCGCCCGGCACCGACAGGCCACTGAGCGTCACCGGATTATTCACCGCTGGCGGCACCACTGGCGCCGGAGTGTTGTCGCCGTTGTTATCGACGATGTAGTGCCGTTCCAGGGGAAACTCGGGAATCCCGTTGAAACCGGCGGTGGGGAAACCGATTCGCGGATCGACGCGTCCGCCGACTTCCGTCAGCAACACAAAACTGTGGCCACCACCCAGTTCCCCCGGTACACCCGTTGGCGCATTCGGCCCGGCAGCAGTCGCTTCGGCGGCTTTGGTCGGGTCTTCACCGGCGGCGATGGCTTTCTGGATTTGCTCAACGTCGGTCAATTGCGCTTCGGTCGGGGTCAGCGCTTCTGGCGAATCGACATGCGGCGCCTGATTGGCCAGCAATTGCCCGGACATGACCATGCTGCTGTCGCGGCCCAGGGTCAACTCGTGGCCATTTTGCAGATGAACGGCGACGGCGCCTTCTGCCCCGGTGATCACTTGATCGCCGGCAAACAGGCGATCGCCCTCGACCAGGGCGCGACGAGTGCCGTCGGTGCCCTGCGCAAAAACCTGACCAATGACTTTAGTGACGATCCCGATGAGCGTTGCCATGTGAATTTCCTCCGCTGCCGACCACCGTCGGCACTGGTTCGCGAAGCAGCCCATGGCTCAATCGGGTTGCCGGGGTGACGCTCACACCTCGGCAGTTCGTTTCGCAGGTAGCGCAAGCAAGGAAACTTCAGTGCGATCAAGCACTTAAAACTCCTGATCAATGCAGCAAACCCACTAACGCTACGTAACGGTGGTGAATCACCCGAGTGACAAAAAAATGTCGCTCATCTGCCGCTACGCGTCCCTCCCCTTCAGCATTACTTCGCCGTATGTCGCAAAGTGAATGGAACTTTCCTCAAGCCTTTCCGTGCACCCTGATGCGCGGAAAACAAAGGCTTTCGTGCTGAACAATGTCCCGGATTTGTCGCAGCGCATAAGTTTTTTTTGGCATAACCCTTATGAAAATTTTTTCTTAGCTACGCTTCAGGATGTTCTTAGCTCTGTTGTTACAAGAGTGAAACGCTTAAACCTTAAAATATCGTCAAATATTTGGCGACAGTAACACACCATCAGGACCAGGGAGATGCACCCATGCGCGTTTTAACCCCCCTCTGCAGCGCGGTTTTGCTGGCCATGGCTTGCACTTCCCAAGCTCAGGCCATGAACCTGACCGACGCGATACAAAGCACCATCGCCACCCACCCTGAGCTCGCCTCGCGCGTGGACGCCAAACTGTCTGCCGACGAGCAGGTGAAAGTGGCCAAGGGCGGCTTTTATCCGTCCGTGGATTTGAACGCTGCTTACGGTCGCGGCTACAGCGACAACACCAATACGCGGGCCTTGACTCCCAGCGGTCACAACACCGAAATCCTCAACTACACCCAGTCCGAATTACGCTTGCGGCAGATGTTGTTCGACGGTTTCAACACCGCCAACGAGGTCGAGCGCACCAAGGGCGTGTCCAACTCGCGCGCCTATTACGCGCAAGGCACCGCCCAGGATCTGGCCCTGCGCACCATTGAGGTCTACCTCGAAGTGCTCAAGCGCCGCGAACTGGTGACCCTGGCCAAGAACAACCTGCAAGCGCACTTGCGGGTCAACGATCAGATCGGCCTGCGCACCCAGCGCGGTATCGGCAGCACCGCAGACTCCGATCAGTCGGTCGCCCGTAAAGCGTTGGCGGAGAACAACCTCGACACCGCCGAAGTCGATCTGGCCGACGCCGAATCGAACTTCTACGCCGTGGTCGGGCGCATGCCCGATGAACTGGAAACGCCACCGTCGACTCGCGGTGAAATCCCCACCAGCCTGCCGGAAGCCCAGCAGAGCATGGTCGAGAACAACCCGTATCTGAAATCCGCCCAGGCTGACGTGCAGTCGGCCGAGAGCCAGTACGAAGTCGCCAAGTCGCCGTTCTATCCACGTTTCGATGCAGAGGCGGCGGTGGGCGCGAACAACAACGTGCAAGGTGATGAAGGCCACGACAACGAATGGCGCGTGGGCGTGATCATGAACTACAACCTGTTCCGTGGCGGCAGCGACAAAGCCCGGCTGGCGTCCGATGCGCACCAGATCAATCAGGCAATGGACATTCGCAACAACGCCCTGCGGCAGTTGAACGAGAACATCCACCTGGCGTGGAACGCCATGGTCAACGCGAAGAAACAGACCCCGACCGCCCGTGAATACGCCGAGACCACCAAGCGTGTGCGCGCGGCGTATCAGGATCAGTTCGGTCTGGGCCAACGTACCCTGCTCGACTTGCTCGACAGTGAAAACGAGCTTTACAACGCCAACCGTCGCTACACCGAAATCCGCTACACCGAGGAATATTCGATGTACCGCGTACTGGCGAACATGGGCCAGTTGCTGAGCAAGCAACGGGTGGTGCTGCCGGCCGATGCGATAGCCGCAACCGATGTGAAGAATGAAGCACGCCTGCCCGAACTGAAGTAAGTCCCACGATCCATTGTGGCGAGGGAGCTTGCTCCCGCTGGGTTGCGCAGCGACCCCAAAAACGTTCAACGATGAAGATTTTGTGAGTGCTGCGCACTCAAGCGGGAGCAAGCTCCCTCGCCACAAGGTTGGACCAGTCATTACAGGGGCGATCAATATGACTAGCATGGCCGAAGGCGGTAACACCGGGATCGATCCGCGGCTGAGCTTCGATGACCCGTTACTCGACGGTCTGTTGATCCTCTGCAAACTGCATGGCGCGACGGTGAGTCGCGCCAGTCTGAGTGCCGGGCTGCCCCTGAACAAGCAACGCCTGAGCCTCGATCTGCTGCCCCGCGCAGCGGCCCGGGCCGGGTTGCAGGCGCGTCTGTTGCGCCGCGAACTGAAAGATCTTTCTGCGCTGAATCTGCCGATTCTGTTGCTGCTCAAGGATGGGCGTACCGCCGTATTGCGGCGTTTCGGCGACGACGGCAAAGCGCTGATCCTGCCCAGCGAAGCCGATGGCGGCGAGCAATGGGTCGAGCGCGAAGAACTCGCCGAACACTACAGCGGTCAGGCCTTGTTCGCCCGTCCGCGCCACGAACTCGAAGACTTGCGCTCACCGCTGGTGCCGCGGGTCCACGCCTGGTTTCGCGACACCCTCAAGCTGTCGAAATGGCTGTACAGCGATGCGATCCTCGCCAGTTTTCTGATCAACCTTTTAGGTCTGATGGTGCCGCTGTTCGTGATGCAGACCTACGACCGCGTGGTGCCGAATCAGGCCACCTCGACCCTGTGGGTGTTGGCGATCGGTTTGCTGATCGGCACCGGTTTCGAACTGGTGCTGCGGGTAGTGCGCGCGCACCTGCTGGACACCGCCGGCAAGAAAACCGATGTGATCCTTTCTGCGACGTTGTTCGAGCGCATCACCGGCATGGCGATGAAGGCGCGGCCGGCAACCATCGGCGGTTTCGCCCAGAGCATTCATGACTTTCAGGGCCTGCGCGAATTCCTCACCGCCGTGACCCTGACCAGCCTGATCGACCTGCCCTTCGTGGTGTTGATGCTGGTGGTGATCGGTCTGCTCGGTGGCTGGCTGGTGGTGATTCCGCTGCTGGCGTTTCCGATCACGATCATCTTCGCCATGGTGATTCAGGCGCGCCTGCGCGACACCGTGCAAAAGAGTCTGAGCCTGGGTGCGGAACGGCAGGCGCTGCTGATCGAAACCCTCGGTGGTCTGGAAACCCTCAAGGCCTGCGGCGCCGAAAGCGAGCGCCAGCACAAATGGGAAAGCACCCACGGCGCCCTCACCCGCCTCGACAGCCACGCACGCAACCTCTCGGCATTGGCCACCAACGGCACGCTGTTCATCCAGCAGTTCTCGGGGATGGCGACGATTGTTGCCGGGGTCTACAGCATCATCGCCGGCAACCTCAGCGTCGGTGCGCTGGTCGCCAGCTACATGCTCGGCAGCCGCGTACTCGCGCCATTGGGGCAGATCGCCGGGCTGATCACCCGCTACCAGCAAGCGCAACTGACCATGAAAAGCACCGACGCGCTGATGGGCCTGCCGCAGGAGCGCGACGGCAAGCAGCGGCCACTGGAACGCACGCAGCTGCAAGGTGCGCTGGACGTCAGCGGCGTGACCTTTCACTACAACGGCCAGAACGCACCGGCGCTGAGCAACGTCAGCTTCAGCATGAAACCCGGTGAGCGGATCGGCATCATCGGCCGCAGCGGCTCGGGCAAAAGCACTCTGGCGCGGCTGGTGATGGGTTTCTATGAACCCGAGGAAGGCCAGTTGCTGCTCGACGGCCTCGACCTGCGGCAACTGGATGTCGCCGACCTGCGCCAGCAGATCGGTTATGTCGCCCACGACCTGCCGCTTTTGGCCGGCAGCCTGCGCGACAACCTGACCCTCGGCGCCCGCTACATCAGCGATTCACGCATGCTCGAAGTCGCCGAGCTGACCGGCGTCACCGAACTGGCCCGCCAGCATCCACAAGGGTTCGACCGGCCAGTGGGCGAGCGCGGCCAGCTACTTTCCGGCGGCCAGCGTCAGGCGGTTTTACTCGCTCGGGCATTGCTGCTCGACCCACCGATCATGCTGCTCGACGAACCCACCAGCGCCATGGACAACAGCAGCGAAGACCTGCTGCGCCAGAAGCTCCACGGCTGGGTGCAAGGCAAGACGCTGCTGCTGGTCACCCACCGCACCTCGATGCTGAGTCTGGTGGACCGGTTGCTGGTACTGGACAACGGCCGGGTCGTCGCTGACGGCCCGAAAGAAGCGGTCATCGATGCACTGCGCAAGGGCCGCGTCGGCTCGGCGGCGGTTTAGTCGATGCAACACAAACCTGTGGCCACCTACTGTCTGTGGCGAGGGAGCTTGCTCCCGCTTGGGTGCGCAGCGCCCACAAGATTTTTGGGGCTGCTGCGCAACCCAGCGGGAGCAAGCTCCCTCGCCATAGGTTCGTGTTGGCTTGGTTTCTCTTGATTGAGGGGTATCGCCGCATGTCAGCTTCATCTTCGAAAGAGCGCGGCTACTTCAACAGTTTCGGCAAAAGCGCCGAAGCCGAGTTCATGCCGGAAACCGCTGGCGCGGCGCTGCAGGATTCGCCGCGCTGGTCGCGGATCACCGTGTGGCTGGCGGCGGCGCTGCTGATCAGTGCGCTGGTCTGGGCCAAGTTCGCCGTGCTTGAAGAAGTGACCATGGGCGAAGGCAAGGCGATTCCGTCAAGCAAGGTCCAGGTGATCCAGAACCTGGAGGGCGGGATCGTCACCGAGATTTTTGTTCGTGAAGGGCAGATGGTGAACAAGGGCGACAAGCTGTTGCGCCTGGATGACACGCGTTTCCTGTCGAACAAAGGTGAGAGCGAGGCCGACCGTTACGCGCTGACCGCGCAAGTCGAACGCCTCTCCGCCGAAGCCGAGGGCCGTCCGTTCAAACTGTCTGACGAGGTGATTGCCAAGGCGCCGCAAGTCGCCGAAGACGAGCGCGCGCTGTACGACCAGCGCCAACGCCGCCTGGCCAGTGAGCAACGCACCCTCACCGAACAGCTGCGGCAGAAGACCCAGGAACTGGCGGAGTTTCGTTCCAAGCAAGGTCAATACAGTTCCAGCCTGGCGCTATTGCAGCAAGAGATGAACATGTCGGCGCCGCTGGTCGGCACTGGCGCCGTATCGCCGGTGGAAATCCTGCGGCTCAAGCGCAGCGCGGTGGAGATTCGCGGTTCGCTGAATGCGACGACCCTGGCGATTCCACGGGCGGAATCGGCAATCAACGAGATCAAGAGCAAGATCGACGAATCGGAACAGACTTTCCGTTCCGACGCCGCCAAGGACCTCAATCAGAAACGCACCGACCTGTCGAAAATCACCGCGTCGAGCATCGCCATTGACGACCGCGTCAGCCGCACCACCGTGACTTCGCCAGTACACGGGGTGATCAAGCAACTCAAGGTCAACACCATCGGCGGCGTGGTGCAACCGGGCAGCGACATGGTGGAAATCGTGCCGCTGGAGGACAACCTGCTGATCGAAGCCAAGGTGCGTCCGCAAGACGTCGCGTTCCTGCACCCGGGCCAGAAGGCCATGGTCAAGTTCAGCGCTTACGACTACACGATCTACGGCGGGCTGAGCGCGAAACTCGAACTGATCGGCGCCGACACCATCACCGATGACAAGGGCAACAGCTTCTACCTGATTCAGGTGCGCACCGATAAAAACCATTTGGGCGGCGATGTGAAACCGCTGCTGATCATCCCGGGGATGGTGGCGACGGTGGACATTATTACCGGGGAGAAAAGTGTGCTGGATTACCTGCTTAAACCGGTGCTGAAGGCACGGACCGAGGCGATGCGTGAGCGGTAGGCATTGTTGAGATTTGCGGTGATTGATCCAACGCCTTCGCGAGCAAGCCCGCTCCCACAGTTGGGATGCATTCCCCTGTGGGAGCGGGCTTGCTCGCGAAGAGGCCCGCACCAACACCCATTATTTTGAATGATTACGCTGAAAAACTTCCTCCCCCATCGCCGCAATCTGCCCCTCGATCAACGCCTCGAACGGTTTGAGCAACGGCGCAAACGTGGTCGGCGCTTCAAGGGTTTCCAGCGCCTGCACAATCGCCTCGATCGTCGACAACGCCCCCGGCCCCGGTGCCTTGCGCAACCGATAGCGCGACACCCCGCCCGCGGCCAGCGTCACCCGTGGCAACGCCGCCAGCAGCGGGTTGAGATGGAGCATCTTGCGCGCCTTGCGCCAGGTGCCGTCCGGCACCACCAACAGCAGCGGTTGGTCAGACTCGCGATAAGCCTGCAACGGCTGCGCATCGTCGGCGGGAAACAGCAACCGCGCCTGATACCCCGGCCGGTTGAGCAGAGCGGGTAAATCCTCGAACACCTCACCGACAATCAGCTCGGCATTGGTCAAACCCAACGCCGCCAATCGCGCGGTGTTGAGCGCGTGATTGACCTCGCTCGGATGCTGCAACAGCAACACTCGGGTGCGGCTATCGAGGCTCGGGATCAGCGGGCACAGGCAATGGGTTTGTGGGCGCAGGCAGCGCGGGCATTGGGGTCTGGACATCGTTCTTAAGCCTGATTGAGCTGTGCTTTGAGCAAATCACGGAAGGTCTGGATCAGCGGTTCGCGGCTGCGGCCACGGCGCATGATCATCGAGAACGGCGCCTGATAACCGAAAGTCGCCGGCAGCAAAACGCGCAAGTCGCCCTTGTCAGCCCAGGCCTGGGCGTAGTGCTCCGGCAAGTAACCGATGTAGGCACCAGAGAGCACCAGAATCAGCTGCGCTTCCATACTTTCCACAGTCGCCGCGCTGTGCTTGAAACCATGACGCGCCAGCTCCGCCTGACTCCAGTAACCACGCCCGACCATGCGCTGCTGAGTGATGACCTGCTCGGGAATCCGCCGCTCGTTGAACAGCGGATGCCGGCTGCTGCAATACAGCCAGTGCTGTTCGCGGTACAGCGGCATGTACACCAGACCGCTCATGCGCGTGGAGAAGGCACCGATGGCCAGATCGAGGCGATTGTCCTGCACACCGAGTTGCAGTTCGTAGGGGCTCATCACCGACAGGTGCAAATGCACCGCCGGGTGTTCCTGGCTGTAGGCGCCGATGGCTTCGGCGAACGGCAAGGCCTTGTCGCTGACCGTGGAATCGATCACCCCGAGATTCAGCGTGCCACGCAGTTCGCCCTTGAGCGCGGCGGCGTATTGCTCGAAGCCTTCGAGCTCGGCCAGCAGGCGCAGGGTTTCCTGATGGAACAGCTCACCCTTGCTGGTCAGGCTGAACCCACCCCGCCCGCGATGGCACAGCACCAGACCGAGCGCGGCTTCGAGCTGGCTCATGTAGGTGCTGATCGCCGAGGTCGACAGGTTGAGTTCCTGCTGCGCATTGGCAAAGCCCTGATGCCGGACCACGCTGACGAAGATGCGCAATAGTTTCAGGTCGGGTAAAGCGTTGGCCATGTCTACTCCATCACAAGAAGCATTCGGTGCGTCCGAAGAGACACAGTCCCTGTGGGAGCGGGCTTGCTCGCGAAGGCGTCGTATCAGTTGGCATCCATGTTGCTGACACACCGCATTCGCGAGCAAGCCCGCTCCCACACAGGCGTCATGTTCACCCCGGCGAACAGCGACGAGTCTATCTCCAGCCTCAGCATTAGTTTAGAAAAATCTGAACTAAGTTTTTGCCCGTAGCGATTCTTCCCCCGCACTACATTTCGCAGAATCGGCCCCACAGCGGCGTCCGAACCTGTGTTCAACGGTGCGCCGACATAAATAAAACAAAGACGATGAGGCCCTACCCGTGGACAAGATTCTTCACCAACCACTGGGCGGCAACGAAATGCCGCGCTTCGGCGGCATCGCCACCATGCTCCGACTCCCCCATGTACCGACCGCTGCCGGCCTGGACGCTGCCTTCGTTGGCGTGCCCCTGGATATCGGTACTTCGCTGCGCCCCGGCACCCGCTTCGGGCCGCGCGACATCCGCACCGAATCGGTGATGATCCGCCCGTACAACATGGCCACCGGCGCCGCGCCGTTCGACTCGCTGTCGGTCGCCGACATCGGTGACGTGGCGATCAACACCTTCAACCTGCTCGACGCCGTACGCATCATCGAAGAAGCCTACGACAACATCCTCGAGCACAACGTGATCCCGATGACCCTGGGTGGCGACCACACCATCACCCTGCCGATCCTGCGGGCGATTCACAAAAAGCACGGCAAGGTCGGTCTGGTGCACATCGATGCCCACGCTGACGTCAACGATCACATGTTCGGCGAGAAAATCGCCCACGGCACAACCTTCCGTCGCGCCGTCGAAGAAGGTCTGCTGGACTGCGACCGCGTGGTGCAGATTGGTCTGCGCGCACAGGGTTACACCGCTGACGACTTCAACTGGAGCCGCGATCAGGGTTTCCGCGTGGTGCAGGCCGAAGAGTGCTGGCACAAGTCGCTGGCACCGCTGATGGCTGAAGTGCGCGAGAAAGTCGGTGGCGGTCCGGTGTACCTGAGCTTCGACATCGACGGCATCGACCCAGCCTGGGCGCCTGGCACCGGCACCCCGGAAATCGGGGGTCTGACGACCATTCAGGCGATTGAAATCGTTCGCGGCTGTCAGGGCCTCGACCTGATCGGCTGCGATCTGGTAGAAGTCTCGCCCGCTTACGACACCACCGGCAACACCTCGCTGCTGGCCGCCAACCTGCTGTACGAAATGCTCTGCGTACTGCCTGGCGTGGTCCACCGCTGAGGGTTCGGCCATGAACGAACGTGATCAGGTGTTGAAAGCGGCTGCCGATCTGGTGTCCGCCTTCGCTCGTAACGATCGCGAAGCTTATTTCGGCGCGTTCAGCGCCGATGCAAGTTTCGTGTTTTACACCCTCGAACAGCCGCTGCTGTCGCGCGATGCCTATCAGGCGTTGTGGGACAGCTGGCGCGCCGAGGATGGCTTCGAAGTGTTGTCGTGCACTTCGAGCAACGCTTTCGTCAGCCTGCAAGGTGACGTGGCGGTGTTTGTCCATGACGTGGCCACCGAGCTGCGCATGCAAGGGGAGCAACATTTCAGCCAGGAGCGCGAGACGATTGTTTTCAAGAAACAAGCGTCGAGCCTAGAACAACAAGGCCATTGGCTGGCCTGCCATGAACATTTGTCCGCAATGCCGGAAGGGCTGCCACCCCCTTAGCCAAAACAGGTGACGCTCACGCACGATGAGCGCGCCTTTATGATCGGAGCTGATCATGAATAACAACAACAAAGCCAACGACCAAAGCCTTACGCAAATTGAAACCCACGGGGTCGAACAGATCCCGGACCACGAACGTACCGCAGGCCCGACGGACTTGTTCCGGATGATCTTCGGTGGTTCGAACACCTTTGCCACCGCCGTGCTCGGCAGTTTCCCGGTGCTGTTCGGTCTGTCGTTTCAGGCCGGCGTCTGGGCCATTGTGGCGGGCGTGCTGCTCGGCTCGCTGATCCTCGCACCGATGGGCCTGTTCGGCCCGATCAACGGCACCAACAATGCCGTGTCCTCCGGGGCGCACTTCGGCGTGCACGGGCGGATCGTCGGTTCGTTCCTGTCGCTGTTGACCGCTATCGCGTTTTTCTCGCTCTCGGTGTGGAGTTCGGGGGATGCGTTGATCGGTGGGGCGAAACGCCTGATCGGTCTGCCGGAAACCGACCTGACCCTGGGCCTGGCCTACGGTCTGTTCGCGATTCTGGTGCTGACCGTGTGCATCTACGGCTTCCGCTTTCTGCTGTGGGTAAACAAGATCGCGGTGTGGAGCGCCAGCCTGTTGTTCCTGCTGGGCATCTTCGCCTTCGCCGGTCCTTTCGATGTGAACTACGCCGGCACGGTGAACCTCGGGCAACCGGGCTTCTGGGCGGCGTTCATCGGCGCAGCGCTGGTCGCGATGAGCAACCCGATTTCCTTCGGTGCGTTCCTCGGCGACTGGTCGCGCTACATCCCGCGTGACACCTCCAAGCAGCGGATCATGGCCGCTGTGGTGCTGTCGCAGATCGCCACGTTCATCCCGTTCCTGTTCGGCCTGAGCACCGCGACCATCGTCGCGATCAAGGCGCCGGACTACATCGCAGCGAACAACTATGTGGGTGGTCTGTTGGCGGTATCGCCGAGCTGGTTCTTCCTGCCGGTGTGCCTGATTGCGGTGATCGGCGGCATGTCCACCGGCACCACCTCGCTGTATGGCACCGGGCTGGACATGTCCAGCGTATTCCCGCGGGTGCTGTCACGAGTGAAAGCGACGCTGCTGATCGGCGTGCTGTCGATTGCCTTCATCTTCATCGGCCGCTTTGCCGCGAACCTGGTGCAGAGCGTGTCGACCTTCGCCGTGCTGATCATCACCTGCACTACCCCGTGGATGGTGATCATGATCATCGGCCTGCTGGTGCGTCGCGGCTTCTACTGCCCGGATGACCTGCAAGTGTTCACTCGCGGCGAGCAAGGCGGACGCTACTGGTTCAACCACGGCTGGAACTGGCGTGGTCTGGGCGCGTGGATCCCGAGCGCGGCGGTCGGCCTGTGCTTCGTCAACCTGCCGGGGCAGTTCGTCGGCCCGCTGGGCGAGATGGCTGGCGGCATCGACATCAGCCTGCCGGTGACCCTGGGGCTGGCTTCGGTGGTGTACCTGACGCTGCTGAGCCTGTTCCCGGAACCGCGCGAAGTGTTCGGGCCCACGGATGCCCGCAGCCAAGGCGTAGCAAAACCTGAACTGCGTCAGGCCGCCTGACGCAAATCCCCTGTGGGAGCGGGCTTGCTCGCGAAAGCGTCGGCACATTCAACAGTGATGTGACTGACAGATCGCATTCGCGAGCAAGCCCGCTCCCACAAGGGCAAATCGAATTCAGCCTCACCATAAAAAAGACAATCGGAGACACGCCATCATGGCTTTGGATTTATTCGTCGTCCTCATCTACGCCGCCGGCATGCTTTTGCTCGGCTACTACGGCATGCGCAAGGCCAAGACCAACGAGGATTTTCTGGTCGCCGGGCGTAACCTGGGCCCAAGCCTGTACATGGGCACCATGGCCGCGACCGTGCTCGGTGGTGCGTCCACTGTCGGCACCGTGCGTCTGGGCTACGTGCATGGCATCTCCGGTTTCTGGCTATGCGCCGCGCTGGGTTGCGGCATCGTCGCGCTGAACCTGTTCCTCGCCAAACCGCTGCTGAAACTGAAGATCTACACCGTTACCCAGGTTCTGGAAAAACGCTACAACCCGATGGCCCGCTCGGCGAGCGCGGTGATCATGCTGGCCTACGCGCTGATGATCGGCGTGACCTCGATCCTGGCGATCGGCACCGTGCTGCAAGTGCTGTTCGGCCTACCATTCTGGATCTCGGTACTGCTCGGCGGTGGCGTGGTGGTGATCTACTCGGCGATCGGCGGCATGTGGTCGCTGACCCTGACCGATATCGTCCAGTTCATCATCAAGACCGTGGGCCTGATGTTCATCCTGTTGCCGATCTGCCTGTACCGCGTCGGCGGCTGGGACGAACTGGTGCTGAAGCTGCCGGCAGCGGCGTTCAACTTCACCACCATCGGCTGGGACACGATCATCACCTACTTCATGATCTACTTCTTCGGCATCCTGATCGGTCAGGACATCTGGCAACGGGTGTTCACCGTCAAGACCGCCAAAGTCGCCCAGTACGCCGGCAGCATCGCCGGTATCTACTGCATCCTCTACGGTTTGGCTTGCGCGCTGATCGGCATGGCCGCTCACGTACTGATCCCGGATCTGGACAACGTCAACAACGCCTTCGCCGCCATCGTCAAACTGTCGCTGCCGGACGGCATCCGTGGTCTGGTGATCGCTGCGGCACTGGCCGCCATGATGTCTACCGCCAGTGCCGGCCTGCTGGCTGCGGCCACCACCCTGACTGAAGACCTGCTGCCGAAACTGCGTGGCGGTAAACAGTCGAGCCTGGCGATCAACCGCCTGTTCACCCTGCTCACCGGTGTCGTGGTGCTCGGCATCGCGCTGGTAGTGAATGACGTGATCAGCGCCCTGACTCTTGCTTACAACCTGTTGGTCGGCGGCATGCTGATTCCGCTGATCGGTGCGATCTTCTGGAAACGCGCGACCACCGCCGGCGCCATCGCCAGCATGGGCCTGGGTTTCGCCACCGCGCTGCTGTTCATGTTCAAGGACGGTCTGGATGCCAACACGCCGATCTACTACAGCCTTGCGGTAGGTCTGGTGAGTTTTGTGGTGGTCAGCCTGGTCTCCCCTCGCCCGGCGACCGTGGCGAGTGCGATCTAAGCTCTGATGTAACGACTTGATGCTTTCTTCGACGGGTGTGGCGTCGGTTGCCACACCCGTTTTTTTACGTCTGGAGAAAATGGCTTATGAAGATCGTTTCGCGCGATCAGTGGTTTGAAGTTTTGAGCTTGAGCGATGGCATCCGGCTGATTCATGAACCGTATATTCGACCGTTCTACCGCTGCAACCTGTGGCATGTTCAGGGCCGCGACAAGGACTTGTTGCTGGATAGCGGTTCGGGATTGGTCAGCCTGCGCGAGCAACTGCCGTGGCTCACCGAACGGCCGCTGGTGGCCGTCGCCAGCCACTGCCACTTCGACCACATCGCCGGGCATCACGAATTCGCCGAACGTCTGGTGCATCGCGCCGAGGCCGACATTCTTGCCGCGCCGAACGGCGAGAATGACCTCAGCCGGGCCTTCGTCGGTGACGACATGTTCGAGGCGCATCCGGACTGTCCGCTGTGCTACGCCGAATACCGGGTCAAGGCTGCGCCAGCCACCGGGTTTGTCGAGGATGGCGACGTGCTGGATCTGGGCAACCGCACGCTGCAAGTGCTGCACACGCCGGGGCATTCGCCGGGTGGGA
This sequence comes from Pseudomonas sp. 13B_3.2_Bac1, assembly GCF_025466205.1. NCBI lineage: Bacteria > Pseudomonadati > Pseudomonadota > Gammaproteobacteria > Pseudomonadales > Pseudomonadaceae > Pseudomonas > Pseudomonas sp. 13B_3.2_Bac1. The sequence continues at coordinate 30,122 of NZ_JANLOG010000123.1, read as the reverse complement.
TCAGCCTGTATGAGGCGGCCACCGAAACCTTATTCAGCGGCGACATCATCTACGACGGGCCGTTGATCGAAGACGCCTACCACTCCAATCTGCAGGATTACGCCACCAGCCTGCGGCGCTTGCAGGCGCTGCCGATCCGCACGGTGCATGGCGGGCATTTCGGCAGTTTTTCCGGGGGGCATTTGCGTTCGATGATTGACGAATGGTTACGTCGACACGCTTGAGGCCTGCTGTAATCAGTCAACACAACAACGAAACTGTCTGCCATGAGAAGAACTGCCGTGCGTGCTGCCGTGCACCGATACATTAAGCGCCTGCTGGACTCCCGCGAATTCAACGACGACACCCGCCTGGTGCAATTAGGGCTGGAGAAGGCAGATATCGAGGATCTGATATTTCATCTGGAAGATGAGTTCGGACTGACGGCGTTCACCGCCGAAGAGGATCACATGCTCAAGACCGCGAAAACCGCGAATGACCTGAGTCGATTTTTGCTAGAGATTGGAAGGCATTGAGAGGGTTTGCCAAATACAACCATCAGGGTGAGCTGAAACCCTGTGGCGAGGGAGCTTGCTCCCGCTGGGCTGCGAAGCAGCCCCAAAACCATTCAGCCCGGTTGTGCCAGACGGACCTTGTTCAGTGACCTTACGACTGCTGCGCAGCCGAGCGGGAGCAAGCTCCCTCGCCACAACAAGCGTCACTCACATGGAGCCGTACTTACCGCCGGCGAGGCTGACGCCGGCGCTGTTCGTCATCGGTGCGGATCGGAACGGGTTGCAGAGGCGGTTCGATCAAGCCGAGGGCAACACCCAAATCGTGCAGCCAGTTCTGAATTTTCTCTTTCATCGTCATGCCCCCTTCAGGGTAGTGCTGAGCGGCCGGAATTCTGAGGCCGCTTCGCACTGATAATAGTCCTAAGTCCTACGCAATGCTCGGCCAAATCCGCAATGATCTGTTACTGAATTGAACAGAATTACCATCGATTGGTTCACGCCGTCTGCCGGGTTTCACTGGATGCCACGGGATAGAGCGCTTGCTGCTGTTCAATCCAGGCATTGAGGTTGGCCCCGACCATGCCCTTGCGCCACATGAGCCATGTTGTCGCACTGGCAAACGGCTCGGCCAACGGGTGCACCGCGACACTTTCGCGCCCGGGCAGACTGGCCAGCATCGACTCCGACATCAGCGCCACGCCGCTGCCGGCAATCACACAAGCAAGCATGCCCTGATAGGACTCGATCTCCATCGCCCGGCCCATCGCCGCCTGATAGTGGACAAACCACGCCTCCAGTCGGGCGCGGTAAGCGCAGCCATGGCGGAAGGTGAACACCGCCCTGCCCTCGACCTCTTTGGCGCTGCGGATCGGCGGGTGATCGGCTTCGCTGATCAGCACCAGACGCTCGTCGCACAGCGGTACGCCGTCGATCCCCGCCAGTTGTGGCGGGCCGTCCACCAAAGCCGCATCGAGACGCCCGGAGACCAGGCCTTCAAGCAACTCACCGCTGGGCCCCGACTGCACTTGCAGATTCACCGCCGGGTATTGCTTGTGATAGCGCGCGAGCAACGCCGGCAAATGGATTGCCGCGGTGCTGTAAAGCGTACCGAGAACAAAATCCCCCGCCGGTTGCCCGCCCATCACCGCCGCACTGGCCTGATCGCGCAGCGCGAACAGTTTGCCGGTGTAGTCCAGCAGGACTTTTCCCGCAGGCGATAACTGCAAACGCTGACGCTCGCGGACGAACAGTTCGACACCCAATTGCTCTTCCAGCTGTTTGAGCCGGGTCGACAGGTTGGACGGCACCCGGTGCAGACGCTCGGCGGCGCGGGTGATCGAACCTTCCTCGGCCACTGCCTGAAAGATCCGCAATTGGCTGAATTCCACAACCATTCTCCATTACAGAACAAGTTACTCACTATTATTCAATTTTAAAGAAAGTCAATCGGTTCTAGCCTGACGGTCATTGCTCCTCCAAAGGAATCCCGACCATGTCGCCACTGATTCGCTTATCCGCCTGTTTCGTCGCCCTGATGATGGCCATGGGCATCGGGCGTTTCGCCCTCACCCCGCAACTGCCGCACCTGCTCAGCGAAGGCCAGGTCGACCTGACGGCCGCCGGTCTGATTGCCGCGGCCAACTACCTCGGCTATCTGCTGGGTGCGGTGGATGCGATGTTCGCCCATCGTCCGCAGCAAGTGCAGCGCCGGTTGCATGGCGGGTTGTGGCTGTGCGTGCTGCTGACCCTGGCGTCGTTCTGGGCCAACGGCTTCTGGGCGCATTTACTGCTGCGCTTTGGCACCGGGGTGGCGAGTGCCTGGGTGCTGGTGATGATCACGGCGCTGAGTCAACCACTGGCAGCGGCGGCAGGCCGGCCACGGCTCGGTGCACTGGTGTTCGCCGGTCCGGGGCTGGGGATTTTTCTCACAGGGTTGCTGGCGCTGTTCTCACATCTGCTGAACCAGACGTCTGCCACGTTGTGGCTGATCTATGCCGCCGTGGCGCTGGTGATGTTGTTGGGGATCGTGCGGTTCCTGCCACAACCGGGCGTGCACACACCGGTCGCCACCCTCAACGTCAGCCATGCGAATCGCGGCATCCCGCGACTGGCTGTGGTGTATGCGCTGTACGGCGTGGGTTACATCATTCCGGCGACGTTCCTCTCGCAGATGGCCAACGCGCAGTTTCATGGACAATGGCAGGCCGATCTGTTCTGGCCATGCTTCGGGCTCGGCGCCGCCATCGGCGTGTTGCTGGTGAGCCTGCGTCGCCACGACCCGAACACCACACGGCACTGGCTGACCGCCACCCTGTGGTTGCAGGCGCTCGGGGTCTTCGCCTGTCTGTTGGGCAGCGGTTATGGCCTGGCGCTGGGGGTGATGTTGTGCGGCATGCCGTTCCTGGCCTGCATGCAACTGGTGATGCAGCGCTCGCGGGAACTGGCGCCCCACACCACCCAGCGCAACGCCGGGCTGCTGACCGCGTGCTTCGCCGTCGGCCAGCTCAGCGGCCCGTTGCTCGCGGCGCTGAGCAGCCATTTCAGCGGCGGTCTGCAACCGGCGCTGATCATTGCCGGCAGCGGTCTGCTGATTGCCGGCGGGCTGGCGCTGCAATCGGTCAGTGCTGGCCGAGGGCTTTGCGCAAACGCCGACGCACCCACTGCTCAGCGCTGACAAAGGTGATGCCGAGCAACACCAGCACCGCGCCGATGACGAAGTTAATGCTCAATTCTTCGCCAAGCAGCACCACGCCAAAGGTGACGCCGAACAGCGGTGTCATGAACGAAAACACCGCCAGATTGGCCGCCAGATAGCGGCGCAGCAGCCAAAACCAGGTCAGGTAACTGAGGAACGACACCACCAGACCCTGGAACAACACGCTGGCCACCGCCACGGTGGTCAGGCTGACGTGAGTGATCTGGCCGCTGAACAGCGCGATCAACAGCAGGCCGACGAAGCCGACGATCAATTGATAAAACAAGGTCAAGGTCACCGGCGCTTCCGATAGCCGCGAAGCGCGCACTACCACAGTGGTCGCGCCCCAGCAGGCACCGGCAATGACCCCGAACGCATCGCCCAGCAGCATGCGCCGGTCGAGGTTGTCCCACGACACGCCACCCGCGAAAGCAATCGCGATACCGATGAAAGCGAGCAGAATCCCCAGCCATTGCAGCGGTCGCAGACGCTCGCTGGCCAACAGGAAATGCACACCCAATGCAGTGAAAATCGGTGCGGTGTAGAGGAACACCGACATGTGCGCGGCAGTGGTCAACTGCAGGCCTTCGGCGATGAAGAAGAACTCCAGACCGAACAACGCACCGGCCAGCAGTCCGCCGCGCCAGGTGTTGCCGACCTGATCCCAGCCTCCCTTCCAGCACAGCAGCAAACCCACCAGCAACGCGGAAATCCCCGAACGCCCGGCCGCCTGCATCACCGGCGCGATGTGCGGCGCGGCCCACTTGATCATCACTTGCTGCACGCCCCAGATCAGGCACAGGCCGATCATCACCTGCAGGGCAAAACCGTCGGCATTGCGCCGCTCGACACTCACCGCAACACCTCGAACACACACAACATGGCAGCCATCCGCTGGTCAAAAATCTGTGTCGGGGATTATCAATCACTCGGGCAGAAAAAGCCGTCTGAAAAAGACTTTGTCTGCGTCAGTAACGTCAGCGGTGAATGGCCGTCGGCTGCGCCGCCATTCGCGAGCAAGCCCGCTCCCACAGTAGAACGCATTCCCCAGTGGGAGCGGGCTTGCTCGCGAAGGCGTCGGGTCCGACAACCAAGATTACGCAATTGACTTCACAAATCGCTTCGCAGCCAGGAAACCGACCGTGCAGGCCACAGCCGTCGCAAACGCCCCCCACGCCCAATCCATCAAACTCACCTGTACCGACCACCCGCGCAGCGTCGCCCAGTTGGTCAAGTCATAAGTGCCGTACGCCACCAGTCCCAACAACGCGCCCATGCGTGCCGCGCGTTGCCAGCTCAGCGCCGGCAACACCACAAACTGCACACAACCGAAAACATACAGGCAATAAAAAACCGCTGCCGGTAACAGCAGCGGTTTTTCGAGCATCAGAGAACCGAGCAGCTCGCGGTAGGTTGGCGCCATCAATACGCCGAGCCAGATGCCATCGAGCAACAGAAACGCCACCAGTGTGGCGCCATAGGCAATCAACGCTTTTTTCATTTAACCGACCTCAAGTGAGCCCATGCAACATGGGCTACGCGAGGCTCAGGTTAGTTCAATGCGATCGGCGTGAATGACGATCTTGCCTTCCTTGTACAGCGAACCGATGGCTTTCTTGAAGTTGCCCTTGCTGACCCCGAACATGCTGCTGATCAGCGCCGGATCGCTCTTGTCGCTGATGGCCAGCGTGCCGTTGCTTTCGCGCAACTTGGCGAGGATCTTCGAACTCAGGCTGCTGGCCGCTTCCTGGCCCACCGGTTGCAGGCTGAGGCTGATCTTGCCGTCGGCGCGCACTTCCTTGATGTAACCCTTCTCGCGCATGCCGGACCGCATGAACTTGAAGATTTCATTCTTGTGAATCAAGCCCCAGTGCTTGTTGTTGATGATCGCCTTGAAGCCCATGTCGGTGGCTTCAGCCACCAGCAGATCAACTTCCTGCCCGGCGCTGTAGTTGGCCGGGGTCTTGTCGAGGTAGCGATCCAGACGTGCGGTCGCGGTGATGCGGCGAGTGTGTTTGTCGAGGTAGACGTGCACCACGCAATATTCACCAGCGGTCATCTGCCGCTTCTCTTCGGAATACGGCAGCAACAGGTCCTTCGGCAGACCCCAATCGAGGAACACGCCGATGCTGTTGATTTCAACAACTTTCAGACTGGCAAATTCGCCGACCTGAACTTTTGGTTTTTCAGTGGTAGCGATAAGTTTGTCATCGCTGTCCAGATAAATAAAAACGTTGAGCCAGTCTTCATCTTCGCTGGGAATATCTTTAGGGATATAACGGTTAGGCAAAAGAATTTCGCCGTCGGCACCGCCATCCAGATATAAACCGAAGTTAGTGTGTTTAACCACTTGCAAACTGTTGTAACGCCCGACTAAAGCCATTTTCCAAAACCCTCATTGCGTGGCGGCATTCTACCCGGTTTTGCCGGCTTCGTTCGCTGGCTGAGCAACCCGCTCGAGAAAATCCACGGGACACCTTGATTTTCCTGGGTCTCGCACGGTCGGGCTGCCACTCGTCTGACCAGCGCAGCACCGGCCGCGCCATTTCGCGCAGGATGTTTTCACTGATGGCAAATAAATGTTCTTATTTAAAACAGTGGCTTAGGTGGATATTTCGAATAATTAATCGAGAATAATCCACCCACGCGCTCAGTTATTCCCGGGGATATTTATCAAGCAATTGTCAAGTTATTCCTGTACGATGCCTGGCCGAGTTACTTTTCTACAGGTTAATGGCCGCCATGCGTGTAAAAGCATCCACCAGCAAAGCAAAGCCAGCTCCAGCCGTTGAAACCAGCGAATCGATCAACGATCAAATCGCAGCGTTCCTCAAGTCCGGCGGCGAAATCCAGCAAATTGCCAAAGGCGTCAGCGGCCAGACGTTCGGTCCGTCCAAGCAGATCAGCCTGGGCAAGAAGTAACACCCGGTAATACACCCGTCCTGAGGCGCTTTGAGTTTCGAAGCGTCTGGACTGGCACCCGCGCAATACCCTCCATTCTGTTTAACCAATCTTTTGAAAATCGACGAACGGCCATCATCGCCGAGCATTCGCCGGTATCCTTGCACGCGTCTGGATCAAGCGTTTCAGCAGGCTCAATGCCTTGCCCTCGCTGTTCATGGAGTGACGCATGCTCAAACCCACTTCCTGTTTACTGCTGGTAGGCCTGCTGGTCTGCTCGACTGCGCACGCGCAGATTTTCCAGCGCGAGCTCGGCGACTTCGACCTCAAACTCGGCACCACGCCCAGCCGCAGCATGGCCCAAGGCCTGGTCAAGCCGGCGGCAGTCGGCTCCTTCCACGGCGGCCTCGACCTCAGCCACGACAGCGGCCTGTATGTCGGCCAGTACGCACCGAGCATGGGCCTCACACCGGGCAAGAACCTCGAAATCGACTCCTACGTCGGCTTCAAACAACCTTTCGATCAGACCCTCGGCTATGAAGTCGGGATGATCCACTACAGTTATCCCAAAGTAGACACCCTCGACAGCCAGGAGCTGTTCGGCGGCCTGACCCTGCTCGGCAGCCGCTTCGGCGTCGCCGTGAGCAACGACCCGGACAAACAGAACAACACGCTGTTCGCCGACCTCGGCGGCAATCAGCCGTTCGGCATCGGGATCAGCATGAAATACACCACCCACCAACTGAACACGCCCGTGTCGGTGGACGGTGGTTATGTCAGCAGTTTTACCGATTGGTCGGTGAAATTTTCCCGGCCGTTCATGGGCGTCGATCTCGACCTGATCTACAGCAACTCCAACCTCAGTGGCAGCGATTGCTCGGCTTATTCCGGGCAAAATAGCGAGTGCGACGGGCTGGTCACACTCAAGGCCGAACGCGCGTTCTATTGATCGGCTGAACTGCCGGCAGCCTCCCGCGTTCACATAAGAATCAGACGCCAGGCTCTCGCAAGGACTCGCTCATGTCTCGCTGGTTCAAACACCTCGCCACCCTGCTGATCTTCACCCTCGCCCTCGGCGCCTGCAGTCGCGTCGGTCTGGCCTACCGCAATCTCGACGTGATCATTCCATGGACGCTTGGCGACTATCTGGACATGACCAGCGAGCAAAAAGACTGGTTCAACGATCGCCTCAAGGAGCACCTGAACTGGCACTGCACCACGCAATTGCCGGGCTACCTCGACTGGCTGGATCGCTTGCAAGCGATGGTCGAAACCAATCAGGTGACAGACGCGGCACTGCAAGCGCGAACCGTAGAAGCGAAAAAAGCCATCGCCGAAACCGCACGCCAGATCACCCCATCAGCCATCGAACTGCTGCAAGGGCTGGACGATAAACAGGTCGCGGAAATGAACGACGCGTTCGCCAAGGACCTGCGCAAGCGTGAAAAGGAATACGTCAAACCACCGCTAGCGCAACAGATTGCCGAACGAGCTGCGCGCATGGACAAGCGTCTCACCGATTGGCTTGGTCCGTTGAGCGTCACTCAGGAACAACGGGTGATGGCCTGGTCAACCGCGCTAGGCGAGCAGAACACCCAATGGATCGCCAACCGCGCGCACTGGCAACAACAGTTCAGCGCGGCCGTTGCGCAGCGTAAAAGTCCGGAATTCCCACAACAGATCGAGACACTTCTAGTCAATCGCGAGCGCTTATGGACAGCGGATTACCAGAAAGCCTACGCCAACACCGAAGCACAGGCGCGCTCGCTGGCGGTTGATTTGATGGCGCAGAGCACGCCGCAGCAGCGTCAGCGGTTGCTCAAGAAAATCGAAGGAGTGCGTAAAGACTTCAATGACCTGAAGTGCCTGAAGGCTGCACAGAAACCTTAATAGGATGCCAATCCAATGTGGGAGCGGGCTTGCTCGCGAATGCGGTGGATCATTCACAATCTATGTGTCTGATACAGCGCATTCGCGAGCAAGCCCGCTCCCACAAAAGACTATCAGGCAATCTGCGCCTTGGAAGCCACCTCATCAAACGTCGCCTCATCCAGCGCATCTTCCTGCTCGTCCAGCACCTGCCGCGGATGATCATTGCCGGGAATGCTGCTGTCGATCAGGCTCAGCAGGCTTGATCCGCGTGGCGTCAGAATGAAATTGCTGCCGGTACTGCCCATATGATCCGGACGCGGTTCGATAAATCCACGATCGAGCAACAAGCCTTCATATTCGCAGGCCACCGTTTTCAAGTGATCCAGATTCTCGATCGGCTCGCCTGCACTGGCTTTCTGCGCCGCATAGTCCTCGGCATATTTTCGCGGCGCGAAACTTTCGCCTGCACTGTTCTGCACTTCATGCAGCAAGCGTTCAATCAAATCCCAGTTATAAGTCGTCATCCTGATTCAACCTCCGGTGCGCGTGATTTGGGGCGCTGTCATAGGTTGTGACCGGTGCCTGTCGCCGCCGTTCAGCCGCATTTCACGCCGCGACCGACCGGCGGTCTGTCGAATTGATCGTGTGTTAAACGACTAGTCTGACAAAGACGGTTTCAACCCCCGCAGGAGAAATCATCATGAACGTTGAGAATCATCCGGTGGTATCGCGAGAAGAATGGCTCGCTGCGCGCAAACAGCATCTGGCCGACGAAAAGGCCTTCACCAAGGAACGCGATCGCCTCAGCGCCAAACGCCGCGCGTTGCCCTGGGTCAAAGTCGACAAGGACTACCGATTTCACGGCTCACACGGCGAGCTGAAACTGGCCGACCTGTTCGGCAATCGCAGCCAGTTGATCGTTTACCACTTCATGTTTGCCAAGGACTGGGAGGAAGGCTGTCAGGGTTGCTCGTTCCTGTCCGACCACATCGACGGCGCCAATCTGCACCTGGCCCACCACGACATCGCCATGGTCGCGGTCTCCCACGCCCCGTTTGAGCAGTTTCAGGCCTTCAAGCTGCGCATGGGCTGGAAATTCGACTGGGTCTCGTCAGACGGTTCCGATTTCAACTACGACTTTGGCGTGTGTGCCCGCGCTGAAGATGTCGCTGCAGGAAAGGCTACGTACAACTACGAAAAGACTGACAGTGCCGAGGAAGAAATGCCCGGCCTGAGCGTGTTTTATCGTGATGCAAAGGGCGACATTTTCCACACCTACTCAACCTATGCCCGTGGGCTGGACATGCTGGTCGGTGCCTACAACTACCTCGACCTCACACCCAAGGGCAGGAATGAGGACGAGATCATGGAGTGGGTGCGGCATCATGATCGGTATGAAAATGAAAAAGCCTCGAGTTGCTGCCACCAGAGATAATCAGCAAATCAAAGGAAAGGCAGCGGCCGGCAATACCGCCCGCTGCATCCTGGATGCCTGGAATACGCATCACCGTCTAATAGTTGAATTTTGTTTTGACCTGTTCGCCTTCGCGATAAGACAGGACAAATGACTTCCATGGCTCGCCGCGAGTGACCGCATTCTCGTGTAATTTTTCTACAAGCGCATAGATTTTCGAGTTATTGAAATCAGTTTCAGCGTCCCAAGTTTCTGAGCCATTTTTTTCTACAGCGAGGTCGGCCTCCATATAGTTCCCCCCCCACTCAACGCTGTATCGAAAGGCGTCATAACCGTGAACAATTCCGTTCTCTACCAGCTCGAAAATTGATTTAACGAGTTCGAAGTCTTCTGTAATCACTCTATTACCTCCGGAATTTGATGAGGTTCATTTTTAAATGTCACGGTTTTGGGTTTACCGTCAATAACGTACGTCAATACTAACGAATCAGGTCGCACTGAACCGGGATCTGCACGCTCAAACCTGACCGTAGTAGGCCCTACCGTTCGGGCAGGATCATCTAGGGCTTCCTTCACTCTATTCTCATAGAACACTTTGTAGGCTGAATTGTTGAAATTCTTGTCCTGGCGTCAAAGGGCGTCAAAGGGGACAGATTTATTTTTTGGTAAGATATTTGATCTTCTACCTGCCAAAATAAATCTGTTAGCTTACCCCGAGCAATAACATTCAGGAGATGGCCTTCTTCATTTCCAACTGTCATGATGCCTAATGGCCTAAGGGACAGACCAAGTTTATTTAAACGTGGCCTGTCCCATTATCCTCTCTGAGAAAAAAGATTGCAGAAGCTTATTCAGCTCATTATAAACCTACACTTATTCAATCATCTTCTTATACACCACAAGATCGTGATCTCTAACGGCGTATATTGACTCATATTGAAAGGACAGCAGAAAGCGGTTATTTATGCCCCCTACCAACGCCACCATGAACTCATCCAATTCTTTTGCACTTTCTGCCAATGTGCTTATCGGGCAATGCACAACCAACCTTGCGCCTATTTTCCAACCCAAGGGATTTGCTTGATCTGTACCTATATCCTCCAGAGTGGCATGCTGGGTGTATACAAAAAAAGCATTTGATTCTGGAAAATTCCCGGAAAACTCAGAATCCTCAACGTCGACTGACGCCCCCAGCAATCCCAGGACATCTACCAGTTGCTCTACACGGGGGTAACCCTCAAATTCGAACACCATCATTATGCTCATGGTTTGTGCACCTCAATTACTCTGAACTGGCCATCTTTCAACAAATAAAGTTTTTTAAGATCTTTCACTGGATACTCCGCTATATTTTTTTGTATGTCATCGAAACCTAACGGCGAATCTGCCAGATTCAGAACAACAGTTTTAGCCTGCTTAATAACTTTATCATTAATCGTCTTCCATACCGAAAGGAGGCTGCCAGTCTGAGGCGATGCCACATCGGCTACTTCTCCATTGATTTTAAGATCTGGATTCGCCTTATTCTTTGCAACATTAGGCAGTTGTTCCACATCATACCCTGCTTTTGCCAGAGCCTTTGCAGCCTCGTTCTGCCTTTTAATGGACCTTACCATTTCGATAGAAGCATTCTTCGGTGGTAGTTCGGCATCCCCCAAAAGAGATCCGATTTTAGGTAATGTCGAGAGGCCTGCCTCGCTGTCAGTCAACCCACCCGTCGCAGGAGGCTTGGAGTCAAGCACAGGCACATCCGTATCACGTACGACAGTCTGCAACTTATTGATCTGGTTTTTGACGAGGTCGAGATCAAACGACGCGCCTATTTTCTTGACGGTATTGACCGAGACATCAATACCCATCCGCGAAAGGGTCAACGCGCTATTTGCAGAACTGCTCCCACCGCCCGCCAGCAACTGAACAACGAGCGCCACGGCTTGCCCCATTTGCCGGCCGAGGTTTTCCGCGTTGGCATCGCCGCCTTCGGCGAGCGCCTGCCCAATCTGATCAATCTGGGATTTGAAAGCAGCGCCAACTGCTTTACCCAGCAGCGCCTGAGCCTCATCAGAGCCAGCGAACTCCACGACGGCGTCCCAACTCTGCATAGGATCCCTCAACAGCATGACGGCGCTATCCAAAGTCCCAAGGCCCGCACCCGCCATCCCATCGGTAAAACCTTTGAGGGCTCCGGAGCCGGTCAGCAAATCCTGCCGCGTAGACTGGCTCTGCCACTTCACCGCGATCGCTATTTTTTTCAGGATATTGGGTTCGGCATCAATTTCTTTCATGGCCTGGACGTATTGCTGCGTCGCCAACCAGTTGTTGTCGATATTCGCCGTAGCTGCGTTGTTCGCTGTGGCGGCGCCATTCGGATTGCTCATGGCCGCAATGCCGGTCACCAGGCTGGTGATGATGTTGCGTTTGGCTTCGCGCTCTATCGCCGTTTCATTTGGATCAGTGTCTGCGAACAGTCCCGCCAGCACGCTCGCTGCTGAACCGCCCAAAGCACCTGCCGAACAGGACTGGTTGCTGGCCGCCGCACCGGCGCAGCCGAGAATCGCATGCAACGCGGTGTGTGTAGGGCTGCCTTCCTTCAGCCCCTTTTTCACCCAGTCACCGATATACGATGAGCCTTGCTGCTGTACGTAATTGACCACCATGTTCTGGGCAAACTGCGCACTGCTACCGCTTACGTTACCGCTGACGCCTGCGACGAGGGCTGTAGCGATTTGGCGGTAAGTACCCCCGGCCCCCCAGTTATCGCCAATCTCCTTGATCTGCTGTTTGAGCTGTAGGTAGTTTTCGTGGTGAGCCAGTTGAGCTTTCTCGGAAAGTTTCGGATCAGAGGAGGCCGCCAACTCCAGATCAGCCTGCTTCTTCTTGCTATCCATCTCCCGCGCGCGGTCTTCAACGAACTGAGAAACGTTCTGCACAAACTTGCCAACGATCTCGAAGTTCGCACCGATTTCTTCTGCATTGAAGATAGGCTTCAGCTTATTGCTGCCATCGCGATCACTTGAAACATTCGTGTTTATCGCTGCGATGGTTTGCTCAGCGGTTTTTCCAGTCAGCTCCTGCTGTTTTGCGCCGTTGGTAATCGTCACCGCAGCACCGCTTATCCCACTGTGCGTGATACTGCTGGAGCTATCACTGGCGAACAGGACGACAGGCGTGGTGGCGCTCACGCCATTCTTACTGGCGACAACCGGCCCGCCCCGGCTAGCGGTGGCGCTGGCATTACCGTTTTTGTCACGTCCGATATCGCCGCCATAACCACCACTGAGATTGATGCTACTGGCGTCGTACTCGGCCTTGTTCTTGATATCGGAACTCGTCAGCGTGCCAGTGCTCAGGGTGTTTTTGCCGTCGTCGACCGCCTTGTCGGTGCTGGCGATTACCGCGCCGACCAGATCGGTATTGCCCTTGACCTCAACCTGGAAGCCACCGTCACCGGCCTTGATGCCTGACTGTTCCGAAACGCTGGCGTAATCGCTTTGCATGTGCTGCGCAGCAATGCCGCCGCTGACACTGCTGGTGCCATAGCAGAATGGTGGAACGCAAACACTCAGCCCGACGTTTGCACTCATCTGCTTGGAGGTATAGGTGCTGGTGTCCTGCTGACTCTCGACATTGAGGTCACCGCCGACTTTCACCTTGACTGTCTCACCGGTGGCAACGGCCCCTTTGATGTTGGTGTCGCCACCGCTTTCCAGGTTGAGCGTATGACCAGACTTGATCGAGGTATTGGTGTGAGTAACGTCATCGCCATCGCTGCTGCCGCGCCCGACGTTGGCAGCGAGTTCGAAGGTAATGCCGTTACTTTCGCCGAAGCCAAAACCGATGCCCGCGCTCCAGCCATTGTTGCTGTTGGCACTTTGTTGATGTGCGGTGTTTTGCGCGGACAACAGATTGATTTCACCGTCGGCTTTCAGGCTGACATCGCCGCCGCCTTCGATTCGGCTGCCCACGACATTGATGTCACTGTCAGCACCGGCTCCCGTTGCAACGATGTTGACGTTGCCACCTGCGACAACATCGCTGGCAACCACATTGCGGCCACTCTGGCTGCTGTTCATCTTGCTCTGGCTGTTGCTCAGATTGACGCTGACTTTCACGCCACCCAGAGGATTCTGCGTCATCACCTGGCCGGCATCCAGCGCCTGATTGGCACTCATGGCGGCGTTCACTGCTGCCAGTGCGACCATTCGATCATCGCTGGTTTTCTGCGCTGCTTCGCCCATTTGCTGAATGCCACGCAGGGCATCTACCAGAGGAATGCTGACGGTGCCGCCGATTGCCGTGCGGCTGGTGCTCGCAGTTTTGTTGGTGTTGAGAGTGTCGAATCCTGCCTCGATATCAACGTGCTTGGCTTTGATGTTGATATCGCCCTGAGGGGCGACCAACTGGCTCGCGCTCTGGGTGTAATGATCCCCGGCGGTCAGGGAAATATTGCCGCCAAGGGAGGCAATTTGACTGCCCGACTGACGCGTCGAGGTGTTTTGCTCCGATTCTTTCGTTTTGACGACCCCGGTCGCGGGTTGCCACCAGCTACCAATCTGCCCGGTTTTCGTACTGCCGGACTTCGAGCTTGAGGACGAAGTGTTCTGTGCACTGGTAATTTCGAGATTGCGACCGGCATCTATGCCAATGTTCTTATCGGCCACGAGCGTACTGCCCTCGACAACCGAATCGCGACCACTCTTGATCTGGATGCTGCCAGCACTTATATCGCTACCAATATTCTGCGTTGACGTCTGTTGAGCTTGCTGGGTTTTGCGAGTTGACGAAAGCTCGCCCGAAAGGGAAAACCCTGTCTTACTGGAGCTCTTAGACTGACTGGAAGTTTGTGTCTCTTGAGCGGCGCCAATCAGAACATCATTGGCCGCTGTCAGCTTCACCTCGTTTTCCGCACGCAGGGCAGCCGCTTGCAAAGTGATGTTGTTATCCGATTTGAGCTCGATATCCTTTGCACTGAGTTCGGTGCTGTTCAGTCGTGTCTGCGTCAGCTCACTGCTGCTCGATTTGCTTTTGCTCCAGCCTTTCTTGGATGAAGCGTTGGCCTGGCTATAAGAGTCTTCAGCAGCCAACAAGTTGATGTCGCGACCCGCGGTAGCAAGCAAAGTCCCATCGCTGTTGAGCTTCGCTCCGGTCAGATTAATGTCCTGACCTGCCGACACCACCAGCTTGGTACCCGCCTCGACTGTCGAGCTGACGGACAAGACCGTCTCGCTTTCACTCATCGTCGACTTCTTCTTGCCGAAGGAGCCCTTTTTGGTTTTCGAGTAGTAGTCGTAATCAACGTCTTCTGCCGTCTCAATATTGACGTCATCACCAGCGAACAAGTACGCCTCGTTGCTGGCGCTGATGCGACTGGCAATCAGATTGAGGTCTTTGCCAGCGTTGACAGCAATGTCACGCCCCGAGTTGATGACACTTGATTGCTGGGAAACATTGAGGGACTCCACCTGCGTGCGCTTGCTGCGCGCCACGTAATCACTTTCATTTGCCGCGGATGCGATCTGTACATCATTGCCGGCGTTTAAGCTCAGATCCCGCTTGGCATCCAGCCGACTGGCCACAACTGTCACATCCCGATCGGCACTGATCGACAGATCGCGCCCTGATGTCACTTCAGCCCCATGCTGGGTAATCGTCTGATTGAGGTAGCTGCTGCCCCGCGCATTGGTGCTGCGATCCTGAACCGAGGTGATGTTCACATCGCGATCGGCATCGAGCGTCATGTCCTGACCACTCTGGAGTACGCCACCAATGTTATTGATGTCACGACCAGCGCTGATCGTCAGGTCGTTGGCGGCTTCGATCCGTGCGGCGTTATCCAGATAGTCACGGTGGTACACACTGCCACCTCGGTTGACATCAACACTTGTTACATCGCGCTGGTTGATTACGTCCCCATGGGTGGCCGTGAGACTGACATCCTTACCGGAAATGATGCCTCCTGACTTATTAATGATGTCGTTACCGGCTTTGAGCCTCAAACGCTCTCCGGCTTCGATCAGTCCACTGTTGACAAGGTTGTTGTCGGCTTCTGCCCACAAGTTATTTGAAGCGCGCAACGTACCCGCGTTCGTAAGATCGCCACCGGCAATCAACGTCACATCGTTACCCTGGATCAGCGCCCCGTTAGGCGCCAGACGGTTGTTGGCCTGAGCCAGGTACAACACCGGCACCAGCACTTTCTCACCGTTCACTTCGTGCTCTTCGAGCCAGACGATGTCGTGAGTCAATGCCGCCACTTGCTGCGCGGTCAAGGTAACGCCCATCGACAGGTTGAGTTGGTCCTTGCTGGCGATAGCGTTGTTCATCAGGTACTTGAACATCCCTTCGTCAGAGGTCTGTCCGTCGATGAAGCGCTGGCCGGTGCGGGCCACCACGGCCTGCTGCACCATGCGTTGTTCAAACAGACCGTCACCGAGTCGCTTGGCGCTGGTGTCCGGGTCATAACCGAGCTTGCCCAGCAGATAGTCCGAACTCATGAACTGCTTGAGGTCGGTCAGCGCCGGGTTGGTTTCGATCAGATATTTGTGCGGGTTGGAGCGCACGCTGGTATCGGGTAGGGCCTGCACGCGTGGAACGTCGAAAGAAACGTTGCCACGAGCGGGCATCAGCACGCCGACCGGTCCGTCACCGGCGGCGGCATTGACGTTGATGACAGCCGTCTTGTCATTGAGATTCAGCGAAGGACGGCTGGCCAATGCCAGCTCACGGTTCTTCACCGAGACTGGATCGTTTTTATCGAACTGGAGGTCTGTTGCATGCCTGACCGGCATACCGCCCGCATGTGTCGAGGGTGCGGCGGTGATGGAGCCGATCGTCCAGTCTTTGCCGGCTACGAGCGTTTGCTCGCTGCCGTCCTTGCGGCTGAGGCGGAACAGACCGTTGTCGCCGGTCGGCAGGGTGAAGCCCGGCAAGGCCAGTGGGTTGACCTGTTGTTGCGCAAGATCCGGTGGCAACTGGGAATTGATGCGGATGACCGTCGGGATCACCCCGCCACCCAGTTGAGTGGAGCCCAGGCGAGACGCCCCGCCCGCCGACGCGTTGCCGTTGCGAACGACGCCGTTGTCGAGTTTGTTGGTTGCGTTGATGTAGACGGTGCCGCCTGCTTGAACGACCGCATTGGCATTGGCTGTCGGGCTGCTTTCAATAGTGGTGACTTTGGAGAACGCTGCGTTCTTGACCGCAGCCGGCGCCTCCGTGCGCACGCCGCTGTCGTAGCTCGGTGCAGGGAAAGGCAATTTCCCGTCGTAGTCTAGAAGGATCGACCCAAACAGGAAGAAGTTGGCGGCCTCGCTACCGGTATGACGCCCGCCGACCGTAGTCAACGTTTCGACGTTGTTCATGTCCCAAGTGTGGAGGTTCGGGATCATTTTGATTTTGCCGTCCGAGACCCCCATTTTTCCTGAGTCATAGTCCGGATCATTGGCAGCGTTATAGGCGAGTACGTCCCTCCAGAAAAACACGTCATGCCGACCTGGCGCGGCGAACCAGCGACTGACGGTGTAGTCCCCGACAGTCGCTCCCTGGTTCGTGAAGTTCTGCACGTTGATTGTCATGTCACGCCCGGCGCTTACGACAGAGGCGTTATTGATGAACTCCCGACCATTCCCAGTAAGGTTTCGCCCGGCCGTCAGCGTGCCGGAAGCCGAATCCTGAACAATGGTTGAGTGGTATTTTTCAATCCACACCATGTGGCTCGGCAGGCGAGTCTCGTAAAAAATGTTGGAGAACGAAGTACAGGTTTCGCACCGAACACCAATCGCCCCGGAGATCAGCCCGCCCCCGGCAGCCACTTCAAACACATCCTTGCGGTTCTCGATGTGATCCGCCGCCAGGCTCAGGTCACCGGTGCTCTCGATCGTTCCGGAAATGTTGTTGATCGAGGAACTCCAGCCATTGCTGTCGTCCCGGGCGATGCTGATGTTGCCGATGCCATAGATGTCGGCATAACGGTTGGTCAACGTCCCGACCCGCAGCGCCATGTCATCGCCACTGAAGATCAGCCCGTTCTGGTTCAGCAGCGAATTGCTGTTGATCCGCAGCTTTCCACCGCCACCAAGAGTGCCGTTGTTGACCAGAGAATCGGCATTGACAGTCAGGCGATCGGCAGACGTGATGCGCCCGAGGTTGGTCAGGCTGCCGCGACTGGTGATCGTGGACTCAGAGGCGCCGGTGATGCTGGCAGCGGCAGCCACATCAATCTGCGATGCAGTGAGCCCCATCGTTCCGACGCTGCTGATCCGCCCATTGCCGCCATACCGGCCACCCAACTGGATATCCATGCCGCCATCACTGGCAATCACCCCGTCGTTGTACCAGTTCACCCCGCGCCCGGTGAGCTGGTTTGAGGCCAGCACCTGGCCGCTGGCCGTTTGCGTGAAGTTGTTGACGTTGAGCGTCAGGCGCCCGGCCTGGATCACGCTGCTGTTGGTCCAGCTGTCGGCGTTGAGGGTCAGGCCGCCACGGGTGACCAGTGAGCCGCCGGCGTTCATGACGTTGGCGGTGGAAATATCGAACTCACCCACACCGACATGGGTCACTGAGCCGCCAGCGTTGAGGAAGCCCGGCGCTGCCAGGGTGAAATCGGTGTTGGCGGTTTCCACCAGACCGTTGCGGTTATCGAACTGGCTGCCGATCTGGAAATCGGTTTTACCGTTGATGCCCAGTGCACGCAGTTTGCCGCCCTGGTTGTCGAGGTTGGTGGCGCGCACGGCCAGGGTGTTGGCACTTTCGACAAGGCCGCCACGGTTGGTCAGGTTGCCGTTGACGCCCAGCTCGATGCCATTGCCACTGATCTGCCCGGCGTTGTTGTTGAGCGAACCGGCGCTGACTTTGACCATGCCTCGGGCATAGATGCCGCCACTGCTGTTGTCGAGTGCATTACCACCGGCATCGAGCAGAATGTCGCCGCTGTTGGCGGCGATGCGCCCGCCGTCGCTGTAGATACCACCGAGTGCACGCAAGTCGAGGCGGCTGCCTTCGATCTTGCCGCCCTGGCCGTTGCGCAACACGCCGGTCAGGCGGGTCTGCAGCAAACCCTTGAGGCTCGACAGCACACCGCCACGGCTGTCGAGGCTGGCGGCGGTGAGGGTCAGGTCGCCGTTCTGGGCGATGATCTTGCCGCCTTGGTTGTCGATGGCGCCGCTGCCCGCATTCACGGTCAGTGCTGTCATGCTTTGCACAGCGCCCTTGGCGTTGTTCAGCGCCGCAGCGGTGAGGTTCACCCCGGCATCTCGGCTGGAGATCAGGCCATCGGTGTCGTTGTGCAGAGTGCCGCCAGCGGTGAGATCCAGTTGGCCGTTGGCCGACACGGTGCCGCTTTGGCTGTTGTTCAGATCACCGCTGGTGAGCAGGCTCAGCAAGGTCTGGCTGATCAATTGTCCGCCGCGGTTGTCGACACTGGCGGAACGCTTGAGCAGCAGTGGGCCGTTGCTACCCAGCGCACCATTGACGTTGGTCAGGGCACCGAGCAGGTCGAGGCTGACGCTGTCATCGCCAACGAGGCTGCCATTGCTGTTGTTCAGGTGCGTGCCGGTGAAGGTCAGGGCTTTTTTCGCAGTGATTCTGCCGCCGCTGTTGTCCAGCGATGCGGCGCGGACGTCCAGCGCGTCACCGCTCTCGATCAAGCCGCCGGAAGCATTGCTGAGCGTGCCGCCAGTCAGGGCCAGCGTCTGTTTGCCGCCACTGCTGACCGTGCCGTTGCTGTTATCGAGGCTGGCCGCTTTGATACTCACTTCGCCCTTCGCGCCCACGCCACCTTTGCTGTGGTTGGTGAGCGCACCACTGAGGTCGATGCTGGTGTTGCCGAGCAGGCTGGAGACACTGCCTTCCTGACTGTTGTCGAGGGTGCCGCCGGTGACACTCACGCCGTTCCAGCCAGAGACCAGACCGCCCTGATTGTTCAGCTCGGCAGCGGTCAGGGTCAGTTGATCGTTGCTGATCAAGTTGCCGCCACGGTTGTCCAGGCTGTTACCTTTCAAATTGAAGCTGTTGACGCTGGAAATCTCGCCCTTCTGGTTATTCAGGTTGCGCAGCGTCTCAATGCTCAACACGCCTTTGCTGTTGATCACGCCGTTCTGGTTATTGAGATCACGCAGGTGGGCGATGCTCAGCAAACCCTTGCTGCTGATCAGGCCGTCCTGGTTATTCAGATCCTGGGCGGTGGCGCCCAGATCGATCGTGACGCCCGCAACACCCACCAGCGTGCCGCCCTGATTATTCAGGCCGGTGCTGTTGAGGGTCAGTTGTTTCGCGGCCTTGATGCTGCCCTTGTTCTGGTTGTTCAGCAGGCCATCGACCTTGACGTCGATATCGCTGTCACTGAGCAAAACACCTTCGCCACTGTTGTCCAGACTCGCCGCGCGAACCTGCAGCGCCGCCGCCGCGATCTTCCCTTTGATCGAGGTCAGCGCGTTGTCGATCTGCAGGGTGAGTTTCTGATTGCTCAGCAGTTGGCCGCCGCTGTTATCCAATGACTTGGCGAGCAGTTCGAAAGCCTGCTCGCTGGAAATCTCGCCGCCACGGTTGTTCACGTCGGCCAGATTCTTCAACAGCAACTGACCCGGTGCACTGATGACGCCGCTCTGGTTGTTCAACGCGCCGCCGTTCAGATCGACGCTGACATCAGCATTGCTGCTGAACAGCTTGCCACTCTGCTGATCCAGACCACGAACATTGGCCACCAGCGAATTGGCCGCGCCGAGACTGCCGGCGGTGTTGGTCACCTGGCCGGCCGTGATGTGCAGTTGATCGGCGGAGTAAATGCTGGCCTGACTGTTGTTGAGGTCGCCGGTGGTAATGCTCAGTTTGCCTTTGCCACTGATCGCGCCTTGTTGCTGGTTATCCAGCGTGCTGCTGTTGAGCGTCAGGTCGGTATCGGTCAGCAGTTTGCCGCCCTGATTACTGACGGCGCCACGAGTGTCGATGGTCAGCGCTTCAGCGCTGGAGACCGTGCCGGCCTTGTTGTCGAGGCTGTCGGCGTTGATCGCCAGAGCCCCTTCACCGACGACATTGCCTTGCGCGTTGTTCAGACCCGCAGAGAGGTTGATTGCGATATCTTTCTGGCTGGTCAGACGTCCGCTGTTTTCCAGGGTCTTGCCCGTCAGGGTCAGGCCGCTGTCACCGGACAGCAGCCCCTTGTTGCGGTTGATGACTTCATTCACAGTCAGCGCCAGATTGCCGCCGGCGAGCATGTAGCCGCTGTCACTGTTGTCGAGCCAGGCGCCGATCAGGCTCACATCGGCCTTGCTCGACAGTTCGCCGCTGCGGTTGTCGACACGGTCAACGGTGAGGTTCAGCGCTTTTGTCGCGCCCACCAGACCTTCCTGGCGATTATCCAGAGACGCCGCTTTGAGCGTCAGGCCGTTGTCGGCAATGACCACGCCGTCCTGGTTATCGAACAGACCGGTGACGCTCAAATCAACGTCGCCGCGACCACGGATTTCGCCATGGGTATTGTCCAGGCTGGCGCTGCGCGCTTCGATGCCTGCTGAGGCGATCACGCCTTTGATGTTGCTCAGGGCACGTTCAACAATCAGCGTGAGCTTTTCGTTGCTCAGCAGTTTGCCGCCATCGTTGTTCAGGCTTTGCGCGTTGACGCTCCAGGCTTTCGCGCCGGAAATCTCACCAGCGCTGTTGTTCACCTCATTGAGGTTCTTGAACAGCAATTGACCCGGCGCATGAATGTTACCGCGCTGGTTGTCGAGCAGACCGTTGTGCATGTCCACGGTCAGATCGGCGTTGCTGAACAGCTCGCCGCCGTCCTGCTCCAGCGAAGTGACCGATATGTCCAGGTTCTGCTGACTGCCGATGGTCCCGCCCGAGTTATCCAGGTGGGTGGCGGTGAGCAATAGCGTGCCATCGGTGGCGAGACTGCCGCCGCGCAGGTTCTTGAATTCGCCAGTGGTCAGCGTCGAATCGGCCTTGGCGCTGATGATGCCGGTGTCGCTGTTGTCGAGGCTGCCACTGGTAAATGTCAGGCCCTTTTGCGAGGCGAGCAAACCGCCCTGGTTCAATACAGCGCCGCCGCTGGTGAGCGCCATCGATTCGATACTCGACAGTTTGCCCAGACGATTGTCGAGACTGCCGAGGTTGAGGGTCATCTGCCCTTCACTGCTGATCAGGCCTTGCTGGTTATCCACGGCCTCGCCGAAGGTCAGCCCCAGTGTTTTCTGGCTGACGATCCGCCCGGCGACGTTGCTCAAACCGATGCCGCTCAGCGTGCTCGCGCCCTTGCTGAAAATCAGACCGTTAGTGCCGTTGATGATCTGCGCGACTTTCGCCTCCAGCGTGGTGTCGGACAACACCTTGCCGCCCTCGCTGTTGTCCAGGCGCGAACCGTTGATGTGCAGGTCCTGCTGGCTGGAGAGCGAGCCACCGCGGTTGTCGATCTGGTCGACGTTGACCGTCAGGGTCTTGAGCGACCCGACGAGACCGTCCTGATGGTTCTGCAGCGTCTTGCCAGTCAGCAACAGGTTGCCTTCGGCGACCAATTCACCGCCCTGCTGGTTCAGGCTGTCGATACTGGCGTCGATATCGCCCTTGCCGGAAATCCGCCCACCATCGTTGGTGACATTTTTGGCCTTGAGGCCCAGCAGGCCGGTCGAAGTGAGCAAGCCACCATTGCGGTTGTCCAGCGTGTTGCCTTCGAACGTCAGTGTTGCCTTGCTTTCAACGCGGCCCTTGTCGCGGTTGTCCAGTTCACTGATCAGCAGTTTCGCCGCCTGATCAGCGCGAATCGTGCCGCCGCGGTTGTCCGTATTGGCGCTGGTGAGCGTCAGGGTGTTGAGGCTGGAAATCTTGCCGGCGCGGTTATCCAGCCGCGTGGCCTGTACGTCCGTGGCAGCGTTGGCCTGGATCAGGCCTTTGTTCTGATTGTCCAGGCGATCACTGATGCGCGTGGTCAGTGTGCCTTCACTGATCAACTGGCCTTGCTGACTGTTGTCGAGTTGTTGCGCGCGCAGGGTCAGCGATTGTTTGGCGCCGATCCGGCCGCCGTTGCTGTTGTTGATCGCACTGAGGGCGGTGATGTCGAGCAACTGCCCGGCGGTCATCACGCCGGCAACGTTATCCAGCGAAGTGACCGTCAGTACCGCGTCGGTCTGGCCGGCAAGTTCACCATTGCGGTTGATCAGTTGGCCGATATTGCCGGTCAGTCTGGCCTGGCTGTTGATCACGCCTTTGTTGTTCAGCACTTGAGCGGCATTGAGGTTCAGCGTAGCGCTGCTCTGCACGCGACCACCGTTGCGGTTGTCCAGTGTCCCCGCGGTGATCGCTGTGGTTTGCCCACTGAGTGTGCCGCTCTGGTTGTTCAGGGTTTGCGTGGTGTTGACTGTCAGATTGCGACTGGCTACCAGGCTCTTGCCGCTGTTGTCGAGGTTCTGCGCATTCAGGCTCAGATCACCGTTGGCGTTGCGGCTGCCGTCAGCGTTGACCCCGGCCTCAATGACGCCGGCGTTGGTCAACTGACCACCGGCACTGAGGGCGATGCTGTCACGGGCGGCGAGGGTCTGGTGGTTGGTCAGATTGCCTTGGGTCTGCACGTTCAATGCCGTGCCGGCATACACCGGCCCACGCGCATCGAGACTGGCCGCCTTGACGTTGACCGCGCCGGTCGCCGAAGTATCGGCCAGGCTCAATTGACCGTTGGCATCAAGCTGAATATCACCACCGCTGGCGATCAGTTTGCCGTCGAGTTTCACCCCGACCCCGGCCTCGGTGCCCACCAGTTTGATCGCCCCGGCGTACATGCCGCCCAGCGCCGAGGAGTCGATCGCCAGCTGCGGTTTTGCGCTGCCATCATCGGCGCGGGCGGTGGCGTTTAGGGTCTGTGCGTTGACGTCGTTGCGCCCGGCCACGATGGTCAGGTTCTGCGCCTGGAGTTCAGCATTGATCTTCGCGCTGCGGGTGATGATTTCGAAGCGGTCGACGTTGTTGGCGTTGAGGCCGGCGCCTTCGATGGCGACGCTGCCCTGATCAACCTGAAAACGATCCAGCCGGCCCGCGCCATCCAGCACCGGCTTACCGGTAGTCAGCGTCACGCGCGGTGCGTTGATGAAGCCGCAACCATTACAGGTGATGCCATACGGGTTGGCGACGATCACCCGCGCTGACTGCCCCGCCACTTCGGTGTAACCGCGCAACTGGCTCGGGTTACCGCTGATGACTTCGTTGAGAATGGCTTGCGCCGAGCCGCTGTTTTTCAGGTTCGGGTTGCCGATGATATGGCCGCCCAATTGCGTGTTCGACGTCTGGCTCGAGCCGTTATTGAGGATGACACCCTGCGCGCCGACGTTGTAATCGTGAAACTGGTTATGCGACAGCCCGCTGCCGTTGGGCGTGGCGATGTTGATGATCGGCACGCCATTGCCGGCACGATCCAGCGAGGTGTTCGGGTTGGCCACGACAATGCCGTCGGCCTGCGCCCACATCGGTTGCCAGAACATGACGTTCGCCAATAGAAACGCCAGCCCGCGCTTGGGCATGCCCCAGAAATGCTCACGGGTTTTCACGGCAGCAGAAGGCTGACGAGCGAGGAAGGCGTATTGGCGAACGTCCATGTTTGAGCTCTCGTTGCGACAGGCGAATGAGGTCTGGGTAATCAACAGGCAAAGCGATCCCTGCCCGGCAAAACACGGCGCCAGGTGAGAGAACAAGCAAAAAGGGGATAAATGCGCGCTTTGGTCAGAACGTCCAAAGCGTGGCAGAAACGATCGCAGAACTGCTTGCGAAGAGTTTGTTCGATCCCTCGAAATCACCGATTGATATCAATGTGATGGCGCGATGGTAGATTGCCATCATTCTGGCGTCAATAAGTCGTACCGCGTCTTTTTTCGCAACGGCTCTAGCCCGCGGCTTTTCCTCAAGAAGGCTACTTTTCAGGGGGGATCGCGACCGTTCGGTCACTTCAAATGGGCTGGCAAAAACACTGTCACTGAACTTTTCACCGCCCAAACCCCTCCACCGATTAACCCGCCTTACCCGGAACGGAGGCCCGCCCCCCATGAAAACCCTTCTCAAGTTAACCATCGCCGCCACCCTCGCCTGCGCCCTGCCCGTCTGCGCGTGCACGCCGGAAGAAGCCACCGCCAAGCGCGAACAACTGGCCAAGGAAGTCGCCAAGCTCACCGAGCAGAACCCCACCAAGGCCAAGGAGATCAATGCCGAGTTGCAGAAAATGGACTTGGGCACGGCCAGTGCGGATTTGCCGGACAAATGCCAGTTGATTGATCAGCGCTTGAAAGAGCTGGATTCGGCTGAGAAAAAAACCGAGAGCTAAAGCAAGAGCAAAAGATCGCAGCCTTCGGCAGCTCCTACACCGAACCCTGTAGGAGCTGCCGCAGGCTGCGATCTTTTGCTCTTTAAAATGCATTTGTGCATTTATTTTCTTGCACAAACGCATATTCAGACTATGGTTACATCGAGCAAGGAGATCGGCACCGTTCATCGCAGATGAAAACCGTTAACCACCGATCGCTCGGCAATACCGCAACACAATCACAAGCTGGACGCTTGTTTTCATTCATGGAGGACTGAAAAAATGTTAACCACTCAAGCAACATCGTTCACCGGCGAGAGCCTGCCAAGGTGCCTTATCGGCCACCTGCTCGACCCGCAACTGGTCGAGGTTGAAGCCACTGCGCAAACTGCGGCACTGGCCGCCGCCAACCTCAACTTCACCATGCAGAAACAGACGCAGACCAACTGGTGCTGGGCCGCCGTTTCCGCCTCGGTCGGCAACTACTACGGCACCGGGAACTGGACACAGTGCGGGGTCGCGAGCACCCAACTGGATCGCAACTGCTGCAACCAGCCAGGTCCGTGCAACGTCTACGGCTATCTGGATTCGGCCCTGCAAACCACCCGCAGCTACAACGGGATGAATCAGGGTTCGCTGCAGATGTCGGCCATTCAGAACCAGATCAACATGGGGCGCCCGGTGGGCCTGCGTTGCGCCTGGTACGGGGGCGGCGCGCACTTCCTGGCGATCTACGGCACCAACGGCAACTACGTGCTGGTCGCCGACTCGATCTACGGTTACTCGACTCGCGCGCTGAACGCGTTCCCCGGTTCGTACAACGGCGGCGGCAACTGGACTCACACTTACTTCACCGCGAAAAACTAGGAGGGCGACATCATGCAACTGACTTATCCAAAGGCGCCTTCCAACGGCGTACAGACTTTGCGTCCGGTGCTGCAAGCCGCGCTGCAAAACCAGGGCTTCGGTATCAACCGCCAGTTCGCCAATGCGACACCGGCCAAAGTCAGCCTCAGCGAAGCCTATCGCGGCTACTCGCTGACGCTGGACGATCTGAGCCAGGGCAAGGGTCTGAAAGACGCACGCATCGGTGACTGGCATTACCTGGTATTTGCCGACGGCGTGAGCATCGCCGATGCGCAACTGGCCGAGGTGCGTGGCCATGTCGAGTTCGCTTCGCTGAACCACGGCACCCGGGCCGCCGACACCGTGGGCGCGCTGAAACTGGCGGAACAGGCGCCGCAATTGCAGGGCAAAACCGTTGAACTACGGGTGCTGTTTGTCTCTGCGCTGCACGTCGTGGCGATCTGGCTGCACGCTGACGGTGAGGATGTACTGATCCCGATCGAGCCGACGCCGAAAGAGCTGGGCGACTCGCGGTTGTACAGCGAAGCCGCGCTGCTCGGCTTGCTTAAACCGGCGGCAGATCGCGCCAAACAGCGCTTTGACGCGGACACCAGCGGACTGTTGGGGAACTGATAAACCCTGCGCATAAAAAAACCCGGACACTGTCCGGGTTTTTTATTGCCTGCGAAAACGCCTTACTCAGCCGCTGGCTCAGCCGGCTTGCGACGCTTGAGCGGGGCCATGCCGTCGCTGCTCACCAGCGAATCCGGCTTCGGACGGTTGGCGCTCTTGCGCTTGGTCGGGGTCTTGGCGGCGGTTTTCTTCTTGTCGCCCTTGGCGTCGGTCTTTTTCTTCTTCACGCCGACGGCTTTGCCCGAGGCCTTGACCTTTTTCGGTCCGCCGTAGGTGCCTTTGACTTCCTTGATGGTACGGCGCTCGAAGCTCTGCTTCAGGTAGCGCTCGATGCTCGACATCAGATTCCAGTCGCCGTGGCAGATCAGCGAGATCGCCAGACCGTCGTTACCGGCGCGGCCGGTACGACCGATGCGGTGCACATATTCGTCGCCGCTGCGTGGCATGTCGAAGTTGATCACCAGATCCAGGCCATCAACGTCCAGACCACGGGCCGCGACGTCGGTCGCTACCAGGATCTTCACACCGCCCTGCTTCAGACGATCGATCGCCAGTTTGCGATCCTTCTGGTCTTTCTCGCCGTGCAGCACGAACGCCTTGTATTCCTGAGCCACGAGGCGACCGTAGATGCGGTCAGCCATGGCACGGGTGTTGGTGAAGACGATGGCTTTCTGGTAGGTCTCGTTGGCCAGCAGCCAGTTCACGATCTGTTCTTTGTGCTGGTTGTGGTCGGCGGTGATGATCTGCTGACGGGTGGTCGAGTTCAGTTGGCTGACCGCGTTGAGCTGCAAGTGCTCAGGGTTGTTCAGCACCTTGGCGACCATTTCACGCAGACCTGAACCGCCGGTGGTGGCGGAGAACAGCATGGTCTGCTGACGGTTCGGGCATTCGTCGACCAGACGCTGCACGTCTTCGGCGAAACCCATGTCGAGCATGCGGTCGGCTTCGTCGAGCACCAACACTTCGACTTCCTTGAGGTCGAGGTTGCCGGCGTTGAGTTGCTCGATCATCCGGCCCGGGGTACCGATCAGGATGTCCGGCACCTTGCGCAGCATCGCCGCTTGCACCTTGAAGTCTTCACCGCCGGTGATCAGGCCGGACTTGATGAAGGTGAACTGCGAGAAGCGTTCAACTTCTTTCAGGGTCTGCTGGGCCAGCTCGCGGGTCGGCAGCAGGATCAGGGTCTTGATGCTGACGCGGATCTTGGCCGGGCCGATCAGGCGGTTGAGGATCGGCAGGACAAAAGCGGCGGTCTTGCCGCTACCGGTTTGCGCCGTCACCCGCAGGTCACGCCCCTGGAGCGCCAGCGGAATGGCCGCTGCTTGCACAGGCGTTGGCTCGACAAATTTCAGCTCGGCCACGGCTTTGAGCAGGCGTTCGTGCAGGGCGAATTGGGAAAACACGGGTGCTACCTCGAAGATATGCAAAAAAACAGCTGCATAGGTTACCGGTTTCGAGCGCTCAGGCCGAGTTTCTTTATACAAACGGGCGTAATCAGTGGCTTTTTTGTTGCTCGATTTGTCTCCAACGGTAATACACAGCGTCTTAAATGCTCTAATCGCCCATCGCGTCTTACAGAAGAATCGTTGCTCACATGGATTTCAAACAGCTCTGGCTCAACGCCCAAGACCTCTGGGGTGCCCTCGAACAGCACCCGTTCCTGCAATCCGGCCTGGCGCTGATGCTGCTCTTGGTGATCGCGCTGGTCCTCGGACGAGTGGCGCGCTATCTGATCCTGCACGCCAGCCGCATGCTCGGGCGCCAACCGGCGTTGCACTGGATCAACGACTTTCGCCACAACAAGGTGTTTCAGCGCCTGGCGCAGATGACGCCGTCGCTGGTGATCCAGTTCGGCCTGCATCTGGTGCCGGAACTGAGCAAAACCGCGATGACCTTCCTCGGCAACGTGGCGCTGTCCTTCACCATCCTGTTCCTGCTGCTGTCGGTCAGCGCCCTGCTCAATGCGCTGCTGGACATCTACGCACGCACCGAACACGCGCGCACCCGCTCGATCAAGGGCTATGTGCAACTGGCGAAAATGGTGCTGTACGTGTTCGGTGCGATCATCATCGTCGCCACGCTGATCGACCGTTCGCCGCTGTTGCTGCTCTCCGGTCTGGGTGCGATGTCGGCGGTGATTCTGTTGGTCTACAAGGACACCCTGCTGTCGTTCGTCGCCAGCGTGCAACTGACCAGCAACGACATGCTGCGCGTCGGCGACTGGATCGAAATGCCGCAAGTCGGCGCCGATGGCGACGTGGTCGATATCACCTTGCACACGGTCAAGGTGCAGAACTTCGACAAGACCATCGTCTCGATTCCGACCTGGCGCCTGATGTCCGAATCGTTCCGCAACTGGCGCGGCATGCAGCAGTCCGGTGGGCGACGGATCAAACGCAGCCTGTTCATCGACGCCAGCGGCGTGCGCTTCATCCGTGACGATGAAGAAGAAAAGCTCTCGCAGGTGCACCTGCTGACCGGTTACATGGCCCGCAAGAAAGCCGAGCTCAAGGCGTGGAACGAGGCGCAGGGCAATGTGGCGGCGATGTCGGCCAACCGCCGGCGCATGACCAACATCGGCACCTTCCGCGCTTACGCATTGGCCTATCTGAAGAGCCACCCGGAAATCCAGCCGAACATGACCTGCATGGTCCGCCAGATGCAGACCACCGCGCAGGGCATTCCGCTGGAAATCTACTGCTTCACCACCACCACGGTGTGGGCCGATTACGAGCGGATTCAGGGGGATATTTTCGATTATCTGCTGGCGGTGCTGCCGGAGTTCGGGTTGAGCCTGTATCAGCAGCCGAGTGGCGGGGATTTGCGGACGGGGTTGTTGCCGGCGGTGTTGGGTGCGGCGAGCATTCCAGAACCGCAAAAACACCTCCTGTAACGCCACCGATAAAACTGTGGGAGCGGGCTTGCTCGCGAAGGCGTCAGGTCAGTCAACATAATCGTTGAATGACGCACCGCTTTCGCGAGCAAGCCCGCTCCCACAGGGGTTATGCGGTGGCTTGGGAATTGCGGATGCCCAACCGGCTGATCCACACTGCCGCCAGAATCACGCTGCCGCCCAGCAACAACCTTCCCAGTTCCTCATGCTGATTCCAGATCAGCAGATTCAGCAGCAAGCCCACCGGCACATGCAGGTTGTTCATCACCGCCAGTGTGCCGCCGTTGACCATGCACGCGCCCTTGTTCCACCAGTACATCCCCAGAGCCGTCGAGACCAGGCCGAGGAACAGCAACACGCCCCATTGCAGCGGCGCTTCGGGCAGGAAGTTGGCTTTGCCGAACAGCAGAAACGCCGGCAACACCACCGCCAGCGCGCCGAGGTAGAAGAAGCCGAAACGTCGGTAGTGCGGCAGATCGCTCGGGTGTTTCGCCACCAGATGCTTGTACAGCACCTGCCCGGCGGCGTAGGTGAAGTTGGCCAGTTGCAGCAGCAGGAAACCCATGAAAAAGTCCGGGTTGATGCTGTCGAAACGAATCACCGCCGCACCGCCCACCGCCACCAGCGCGGCGACCAGCGCCCAAGGGTTGAAGCGCCGGTTCAACGCATCTTCGATCAACGTCACGTGCAGTGGCGTGAGGATGGTGAACAGCAACACTTCCGGCACCGTCAGCACGCGGAAGCTCAGGTACAGGCAGACGTAGGTGATGCCGAACTGCAACGCGCCGATCAGCAGCATGCCGCGCATGAACGCCGGTTCCACGGAGCGCCAGCGGGTCAGCGGAATGAACACCAGCCCGGCCAGCACCACGCGCACCAGCACCGCAAAGTAGCTGTCGACGTGCCCCGCCAGGTACTCGCCGATCAGACTGAAGGAAAACGCCTGGATCAGCGTGACAAAAAGTAGATAGCCCATGGTCGCCTCTGTTTCGAATGGCGGCGACGATAGCGGTTTTTACGCCAGACCGCGAACCTCAGGCAACACTGAACCCTGTGGGTGCGGGGGGGGGGGGGGGGGGGCGGGCGCGGGGGGGGGGGGGGCG
>NZ_JANLOG010000149.1:0-194844 GCF_025466205.1 Pseudomonas sp. 13B_3.2_Bac1 | reverse complement strand
ATCTGCGCTCGCCCTTCTTTTGTGTTGATAGAGACCCCCCGCGTGCCCGACGCCATTCTGCGCCTCGCCCTGCCTTCGCCCCTGCGCCGCCTGTTCGACTATCGGGCACCGGCCGGTGTGCTGCGCGCCCAGTTGCAGCCGGGCATGCGCCTGCGGGTGCCGTTCGGGCGCAGGGAGATGATCGGGATTCTGGTGGAGATCACCGACACCAGCGAAGTGCCGGCAGAAAAGCTCAAACCGGCGCTGGCCCTGCTCGATGCCACCCCGCCGCTGCCTCCCGCATTGTTCAAGCTGTGCCTGTGGACCTCCCAGTATTACCAGCACAGCCTCGGCGATACCTTGAGCTGGGCGCTGCCGGTCCTGCTGCGTCAGGGCGAACTGGCCGAGGCCCGTCAGGAACGCTTCTGGTCGGTCGCCCCCGGCGCCAGCCTCGATGATCCTCGCATCGCCCGCGCCCCGCGCCAGCGTGAAGCCCTGGCAACACTGGCCCAGCACCCGCACGGCGTCGCCCATCAGTTGTTGAGCAAACTGATGCTGAGCAAGGACAGCCTCGACCTGCTGCTGGCCAAGGGCCTGGTGCAAGTGGAGATCCGGCGCCACGCCCCCGGCGTGCGCCATGAACACTGGCTGGCCCAGCCGGAGTTGCCGCTGAACACCGAACAACGCGCCGCTTACGAAGCGATCCGCGCCGGGTTCGACAGTTATCACGCCTTTCTGCTGGCCGGGGTCACCGGCAGCGGCAAGACCGAAGTCTATTTACAGCTGATCCGCGAAACCCTCGAAGCCGGCAAGCAGGCACTGGTGCTGATCCCCGAGATCAACCTCGGCCCGCAGACTCTGGCGCGTTTCGAGCAGCGCTTCAACGCACGCATCGCCCTGCTGCACTCGGCGGTCAACGACCGCGAGCGCCTCGACGCCTGGCTCGCCGCCCGCGACGGCGAGGCCGACATTATTATCGGCACCCGCTCGGCGCTGTTCACCCCGATGAAAAATCCGGGACTGATCATCATCGACGAAGAGCACGACGGCTCTTATAAACAGCAGGAAGGCTTGCGCTACCACGCCCGGGATCTGGCGCTGGTGCGCGCGCGGCAGGAAAACATCCCGATCGTCCTCGGTTCGGCCACGCCTTCGCTGGAAAGCCTGCACAACGCTTACACCGGTCGTTATGGCCTGCTGCGCCTCAACGAGCGGGCCGGCGGCGCCAAGCAGCCACGCTTCCTGCGGCTGGACGTGAAAAGCCGTCCGCTGGACAGCGGCATTTCCGGGCCGATGCAACAAGCCATCGGCCAGACCCTCGCCGCCGGCCAACAGGTGCTGGTGTTCCTCAACCGGCGCGGCTTTGCGCCGACCTTGCTGTGCCACGACTGTGGCTGGATGTCCGAGTGTTCGCGCTGCGATGCGCGGATGACCGTGCACCAGCGCTATGGCGAGCTGCGCTGCCACCACTGCGGCTATGTCGAACGCACGCCGCGCCAGTGCCCCAAGTGCAACAAGGTCGATCTGCGGCCGGTGGGCGCCGGCACCGAGCGTGCGGAGGAGCGGTTGGCGATTCTGTTCCCGGACTACCCGGTGCTGCGCGTCGACCGCGACAGCACTTCACGCAAGGACGCGATGAATCAACTGTTCGCGACGATTCAGAAGGGTCAGCCATGCATTCTGGTCGGCACGCAGATGTTGGCCAAGGGGCACCACTTCCCTCGAGTCACGCTGGTGTCGATTCTGGATGCCGACGGCGGACTGTTCTCCGGCGACTTCCGCGCCAGCGAGCGCATGGCGCAATTGATTGTGCAGGTCGCCGGGCGCGCCGGGCGGGCTGAGGAGCCGGGCAAGGTGATCATCCAGACGCACCTGGCCGACCATCCTTTATTGGTGCAACTGACCGAGCAGGGCTACTTCGCCTTTGCCGAGCAAGCCTTGAGCGAACGCCGCGCCGCCGGACTGCCGCCGTTTGCGCATCTGGCGCTGTTGCGCGCCGAAGCGCACAAGCCGGGGCAGGCCGAGGGTTTTCTCGATGAGGCGTGCAGCGCGGCCGAGCGCTTGCTGGTCGAGCAGAATCTGACCGGCATCGAACTGCTCGGGCCGGTGCCGGCACCGATGGAGCGGCGTGCCGGTCGCTATCGGGCGCAGCTATTGTTGCAGGCTACAGCGCGGGCGCCGCTGCATCGGTTGCTCGCCAGTTGGTTGCTGGTGCTGGAGCAGATGCCGAGCGGGCGGGCGGTGCGCTGGTCGCTGGATGTCGATCCCGTGGATCTATATTGACGCTGACCTGTGGCGAGGGAGCTTGCTCCCGCTGGGGCGCGAAGCGGCCCCAAAACCGCAATGCCAGACAAACCGAGTCAGCCGGTTTTACGACTGCTGCGCAGCCGAGCGGGAGCAAGCTCCCTCGCCACAGGGTAATTTGTCACCACATATCCATAAGCTGCCTGCTAAGGTTGGCAAGCCCGTCTTCGCAACGGATAATGCCCAGTTTTTCCACCCGCGCATCGATGCGCCGCCGCGCTTGCGGTCGAAAGAGAAGACCATGAAAGACACCATTCGCCAGCTGATCCAACAAGCCCTCACCCAACTCGTCAACGAAGGTGTGTTGCCTGAAGGCCTGTCGCCGGCGATTCAGGTGGAGAACGCCCGTGACAAGACCCACGGCGACTTCGCCAGCAACATTGCCATGATGCTGGCCAAACCTGCGGGCATGAAGCCGCGCGATCTGGCGGAGAAAATCATCGCCGCGCTGCCGACCGACGAGAACGTCACCAAAGCCGAAATCGCCGGTCCGGGCTTCATCAATTTCTTCCAGAACACCCAGGCCCTCGCCTCGCGCCTCGACGCCGCCCTGGCTGACGCTCACGTTGGCGTGCGCAAGGCCGGTGCGGCACAGCGCACCGTGGTCGACCTGTCGGCACCTAACCTGGCCAAAGAGATGCACGTCGGCCACTTGCGCTCGACCATCATCGGCGACGGCGTGGCCCGTGTTCTCGAGTTCCTTGGCGACGAAGTGATCCGCCAGAACCACGTTGGCGACTGGGGCACCCAGTTCGGCATGCTGATGGCTTACCTGCAGGAAAACCCGATCACCAGCGATGAACTGTCCGATCTGGAAAACTTCTACCGCGCCGCCAAGCAGCGTTTCGACGAATCCGAAGAATTCGCCGACCGCGCCCGTGGCCTGGTGGTCAAGCTGCAGGCCGGCGATGCCGAATGCCTGGCGCTGTGGACCCGGTTCAAGGACATCTCGCTGTCGCACTGCCAGAAGATCTACGAACTGCTCAACGTCAAACTGACCATGGCCGACGTGATGGGCGAAAGCGCCTACAACGACGACCTGATCAACGTGGTCAACGACCTGAAAGCTGCCGGCATGCTGGTCGAGAGCAACGGCGCCCAGTGCGTGTTCCTCGACGAGTTCAAGAACGCCGACGGCGACCCGCTGCCGGTGATCATCGTCAAGGCTGACGGCGGTTACCTGTACGCCACCACTGACCTGGCAGCCGTGCGCTACCGCAGTGGCAAGCTCAAGGCCGACCGCGCGCTGTACTTCGTCGACCAGCGTCAGGCCCTGCACTTCCAGCAAGTGTTTGCCGTGGCGCGCAAGGCCGGTTTCGTGACCCATCCGATGGAAATGGAACACATGGGCTTCGGCACCATGAACGGCGCCGACGGCCGTCCGTTCAAGACCCGTGATGGCGGCACCGTGAAGCTCATCGACCTGCTGACCGAAGCACAGGAACGCGCCTACAACCTGGTCAAAGAGAAGAACCCGACACTGGCCGAAGACGAATTGCGCAACATCGCCAAGGTTGTCGGCATCGGTGCGGTGAAATACGCCGACCTGTCCAAGCACCGCACCAGCGACTACAGCTTCAACTTCGACCTGATGCTCAACTTCGAAGGCAACACCGCGCCGTACCTGCTGTACGCCTACACCCGTGTGGCCGGTGTGTTCCGCAAACTGGGCAAGGACTTCAGCGAAGTCGATGGCCAGATCGTCCTCGAAGCGGCGCACGAACAAGAGCTGGCGGCGAAACTGGCGCAGTTCGGCGAAGTGCTGAACAACGTCGCGGAAAAAGGCACCCCGCACATCCTCTGCACCTATCTGTATGACGTCGCCGGTCTGTTCTCCAGTTTCTACGAGAACTGCCCGATCCTCGCCGCCGAAACGCCGGCCCGGATGCAGAGCCGTCTGCGTCTGGCCGCGCTGACCGGTCGTACTCTCAAGCAAGGCCTGGAACTGTTGGGCCTGGAAACTCTGGAGCGCATGTAAGTTGGCTGCCAAGAAAAAACCTGCACCCAAGCGTGGCGCCAGCCGTTACCAAGCTCCTGCAAAGCAACCGATTCCGGGCTGGCTGTGGATGGCCATCGGCCTGACGGTCGGTGCGTTCATCGTGTTCCTGATGAAACTGGAGCCGGGCAAGGGCAGCGACACGGTCAAGCGCGAGAAGATCGAGCAAGCGCAACAGCAGAAAGCCACGAAAATCGCCGAGGCCAACAAGACCCCGCCGAGCCCGACACAACCGGTGAAGCCGAAGTACGACTTCTACACCCTGCTGCCGGAATCGGAAGTGATTGTGCCGCCGGATGCCGTGCCGGAGAAAACCCTGCCGACGCCACAAGTGCCGACCACGCCGGTCACCCCGGCGGAAGCGGCGAAGATCGATACCGCGCGGGCGCAGGCTGCGCTGTCGGGCATTACCCCGCCGCCAGCGCCACCGGTGGCGAAAGCGGCGCCGGTGACCAAGTTCTTCCTCCAGGCCGGTTCGTTCCGCAAAGAGGCGGACGCGGACAAGGTACGGGCGCAGATCATTCTGCTCGGCCAGGCTGTTTCGGTTGAGTCGGGCACGGTGAAGGATGAAACCTGGTACCGCGTATTGGTCGGCCCGTTCAGCAACCGCGAACAGCTGACGACTGCGCAGAAACAACTGGCGGGCAGCGGCTTCAGCAACCTGTTGTTACAACAACGCCAGAGCCGCTGACCTCACGCCGAACGTAAATCGTTCGGCGGACTTTGTGGCGAGGGAGCTTGCTCCCGCTGGGGTGCGAAGCGCCCCCAAACCCTGTGAATCCAGTGCATCAGACAGATCGGGATTGCAGGCTTTACGACTGCTGCGCAGCCGAGCGGGACGGTGCGACGATTCGACAAGCTCCCTCGCCACAGAGTTTTTCACTCTCCCACGACACCGCTCGTCCCCTCACCCGCGCTATGGTTGAAATCCTCTCCAGCACCCCCATATGAATGGGCATAAGGCATTTTCGCCCCGCTGCGTGGAGACTCTTCCCTTGACCACCATCGTTTCAGTCCGCCGCCACGGCAAAGTCGTCATGGGCGGCGACGGCCAGGTTTCTCTCGGCAACACCGTGATGAAAGGCAACGCGAAGAAAGTTCGCCGCCTGTACCACGGCCAGGTCATCGCCGGTTTCGCCGGTGCCACCGCCGACGCCTTCACCCTGTTCGAACGTTTCGAAGGCCAGCTCGAGAAACATCAGGGCCACCTGATCCGCGCCGCTGTCGAACTCGCCAAAGAATGGCGCACCGACCGCTCCCTGAGCCGCCTCGAAGCCATGCTCGCGGTCGCCAACAAGGACGCGTCCCTGATCATCACCGGCAACGGTGACGTGGTCGAACCCGAGAATGGCCTGATCGCCATGGGTTCCGGCGGTGGCTATGCACAGGCTGCAGCCAGCGCACTGTTGAAAAAGACCGACCTGTCGGCCCGTGAAATCGTCGAAACCGCACTGGGCATCGCTGCCGACATCTGCGTATTCACCAACCACACTCAGACCATTGAGGAGCAGGATCTCGCTGAAGAAGCCTGATACGGCCCCTGTGCCACGGCTTTTTTCTGCTTGAGGACCGCCAATTACTATGTCCATGACTCCCCGCGAAATCGTCCACGAACTCAACCGCCATATCATCGGCCAGGACGATGCCAAGCGCGCCGTCGCGATTGCCCTGCGCAACCGCTGGCGCCGCATGCAGCTGCCTGAAGAGCTGCGCGTTGAAGTGACCCCGAAAAACATTCTGATGATCGGCCCGACCGGTGTCGGTAAAACCGAGATCGCCCGTCGCCTGGCGAAACTGGCCAACGCGCCGTTCATCAAGGTCGAAGCGACCAAATTCACCGAGGTCGGCTACGTCGGCCGTGACGTTGAATCGATCATCCGTGATCTGGCCGACGCTGCGATCAAGATGCTCCGCGAGCAGGAAATGACCCGCGTACGCCACCGCGCCGAAGACGCTGCCGAGGACCGCATCCTCGACGCTCTGCTGCCACCGGCACGCATGGGCTTCAGCAACGAGGAGCCGGCTCAGGATTCCAACACGCGCCAACTGTTCCGCAAGCGCCTGCGCGAAGGGCAACTGGACGACAAGGAAATCGAAATCGAAGTCGCCGAAATGGCCGGCATCGAGATCGCCACGCCGCCTGGCATGGAAGAAATGACCAACCAGTTGCAGTCCCTGTTCGCCAACATGGGCAAGGGCAAGAAGAAAGCTCGCAAGCTCAAGGTCAAGGAAGCGCTGAAACTGGTGCGCGACGAAGAGGCCGGGCGTCTGGTCAATGAAGAAGAGTTGAAGGCCAAGGCGCTGGAAGCGGTCGAGCAGCACGGTATCGTGTTCATCGACGAAATCGACAAGGTCGCCAAGCGCGGCAATGTCGGCGGCGCCGATGTGTCCCGTGAAGGCGTACAGCGCGACCTGCTGCCGCTGATCGAGGGCTGCACCGTCAACACCAAGCTGGGCATGGTCAAGACCGACCACATCCTGTTCATCGCTTCCGGTGCGTTCCACCTGAGCAAGCCGAGTGATCTGGTGCCCGAGCTGCAAGGCCGTCTGCCGATCCGCGTCGAACTCAAGGCCCTGAGCCCGGAAGACTTCGAACGCATCCTCAGCGAGCCGCACGCTTCGCTCACCGAGCAATACTGCGCACTGCTGAAAACCGAAGGCCTGAACATCCAGTTCCAGCCGGAAGGCATCAAGCGTCTGGCGGAGATCGCCTGGCAGGTCAACGAGAAGACCGAAAACATCGGTGCTCGTCGTCTGCACACGCTGCTCGAGCGTTTGCTGGAGGAGGTGTCGTTCAGCGCCGGCGATCTGGCCAGCGCGCATGACGACAAGCCGATCCTGATCGACGCTGCGTACGTCAACAGCCACCTGGGCGAATTGGCGCAGAACGAAGACCTGTCCCGTTATATCCTGTAAGCCATACTTACAGCGGTAGCGGACCCTGTGGGAGCGGGCTTGCTCGCGAAGAGGCCGTGCCAGTCGACAGCAATGTTGGCTGACACACCGCATTCGCGAGCAAGCCCGCTCCCACATTTGAATCAGGGTCGCCCACACAACGGACGCCAGACCATGACCTCAATCCCCACCGACATCAAACTGCACAAAGCCTCGAAAACCCTGACGCTCAAATACGCGTCCGGCGAGGAGTACACCCTGCCCGCCGAATTCCTGCGCGTGCATTCCCCTTCCGCCGAGGTCCAGGGCCACGGCAAACCGATCCTGCAATTCGGCAAGCTCAATGTCGGCCTCAGCGGCCTGGAACCGGCCGGTCAGTACGCACTGAAACTGACCTTCGACGACGGTCACGACAGCGGCTTGTTCACCTGGGAATACCTCTACGAGCTGGGGCGACGTCATGACGCACTCTGGGCCGATTATCTGGCCGAGCTCAAAGCCGCCGGGAAAACCCGCGATCCGGATCAGTCGATCGTCAAGCTGATGCTCTAGTCCGAGGCTCTTGCTGTTTAGAGGGCATTTTCTAAATTCATCTGTTTGAATGCGCTGCTGTGTGGCCGAGGATCGGCCTGCTTGCGAAAAAAATT
This sequence comes from Pseudomonas sp. 13B_3.2_Bac1, assembly GCF_025466205.1. NCBI lineage: Bacteria > Pseudomonadati > Pseudomonadota > Gammaproteobacteria > Pseudomonadales > Pseudomonadaceae > Pseudomonas > Pseudomonas sp. 13B_3.2_Bac1. The sequence continues at coordinate 187,023 of NZ_JANLOG010000149.1, read as the reverse complement.
AAACTCGGGTAACCAATGGAGCTGGCAAGTTCCCTGCAGTGCTCTACGACTGTAAAGCAGCTATGCAGAATTAACGGTCACCCGAGCAGTAGTACCTGGCATTGGCTGTGGAACTGCACAGCAGAAACCGGGTACTCGTCTCAGGACAATGGAGCGTCGTAGATGAGTAACAAGAATAACGATGACCTGAAGTATCAAGCCTCGGAAAACACCCTGGGGCTTAATCCCGTCGTTGGGCTGCGCGGAAAGGATCTGCTGGCCTCTGCTCGAATGGTGCTGACCCAGGCCATCAAACAACCGATCCATAGCGTCAAGCACGTGACCCATTTCGGTCTTGAACTGAAGAACGTGCTGTTCGGCAAATCCGAACTGCAACCGGCCAGCGATGACCGTCGCTTCGCTGATCCGGCGTGGAGTCAGAACCCGCTCTACAAACGTTATCTGCAAACTTACCTGGCGTGGCGCAAGGAGCTCCATTCCTGGATCGACGACAGCAGCCTGTCACCCAAAGACATCGCGCGCGGCCACTTCGTGATCAACCTGATGACCGAAGCCATGGCCCCGACCAACACCGCAGCCAACCCGGCGGCAGTCAAACGCTTCTTCGAGACCGGCGGCAAAAGCCTGCTCGACGGCCTCTCGCATCTGGCCAAGGATCTGGTACACAACGGCGGCATGCCGAGCCAGGTCAACATGGGTGCGTTCGAGGTCGGCAAGAGCCTCGGCGTGACCGAAGGCGCGGTGGTGTTTCGCAACGACGTGCTGGAGCTGATCCAGTACAAGCCGATCACCGAGCAGGTCCACGAGCGGCCGTTGCTCGTCGTGCCGCCACAGATCAACAAGTTCTACGTTTTCGATTTGAGCCCGGACAAGAGTCTGGCACGCTTCTGCCTGCGCAATAACGTGCAGACCTTCATCGTCAGCTGGCGCAACCCGACCAAGGCCCAGCGCGAGTGGGGCCTGTCGACCTACATCGATGCGCTGAAGGAAGCGGTCGACGTAGTTACGGCGATCACCGGCAGCAAAGACATCAACATGCTCGGCGCCTGCTCCGGCGGCATCACCTGCACTGCCCTGCTCGGCCACTACGCCGCGCTCGGCGAGAAGAAGGTCAACGCCCTGACCCTGCTGGTCAGCGTGCTCGATACCACGCTGGACAGCGACGTCGCCCTGTTCGTCGACGAGCAGACCCTCGAGACCGCCAAGCGTCACTCGTACCAGGCCGGTGTGCTTGAAGGCAAGGACATGGCCAAGGTCTTCGCGTGGATGCGCCCGAACGATCTGATCTGGAACTACTGGGTCAACAATTACCTGCTCGGCAACGAGCCGCCGGTGTTCGACATCCTGTTCTGGAACAACGACACCACCCGGTTGCCGGCGGCGTTCCACGGCGACCTGATCGAGATGTTCAAAAACAACCCGCTGATTCGCCCCAATGCACTGGAAGTGTGCGGCACGCCGATCGACCTCAAGCAGGTCACCGCTGACATCTTCTCGCTGGCCGGCACCAACGACCACATCACCCCGTGGAAGTCCTGCTACAAGTCGGCGCAACTGTTTGGCGGCAAGGTCGAGTTCGTGCTGTCGAGCAGCGGGCACATCCAGAGCATCCTGAACCCGCCGGGCAACCCGAAATCGCGCTACATGACCAGCGAAGGCATGGCCGCCAATGCCGATGACTGGCAAGAGAACTCGACCAAGCACACCGATTCCTGGTGGCTGTACTGGCAGGCGTGGCAGGCCGAGCGCTCGGGCAATCTGAAAAAGGCGCCACTGAAACTGGGCAACAAGGCGTATCCGGCAGGCGAGGCTTCGCCGGGCACTTATGTTCATGAGCGGTAACTGACGCACCTCATCCCCCTGTGGGAGCGGGCTTGTGGTGAGGGGATTCATCCCCGATGGGTCGCGCAGCGGCCCCAAAACCTGCAATCGCGGCAACTATGATTCTCCGCGTTTGAGGGTATGCGACTGCTTCGCAGTCGATCGGGGATAAATCCCCTCGCCACAATGCCCGCTCCCACAAGGGATTGGAGGTGATATTGAGATTGACCCACAGGGCCTGAAGCATGCCGCAACCGTTCATTTTCCGTACCGTCGATCTGGATGGGCAGACCCTCCGCACCGCGGTACGCCCCGGCAAGCCTCATTTGACGCCCTTGCTGATTTTCAACGGCATCGGCGCCAACCTGGAGTTGGTGTTTCCGTTTGTCGCGGCGCTGGACCCGGATCTCGAAGTGATCGCCTTCGACGTGCCCGGTGTCGGCGGCTCGTCGACGCCGAACCGGCCGTATCGCTTTCCCGGGTTGGCGAAGCTGACTTCGCGGATGCTCGACTACCTCGACTACGGCCAGGTCAATGTGATCGGCGTGTCCTGGGGTGGTGCACTGGCGCAGCAATTCGCCCACGACTACCCGGAACGCTGCAAGAAACTGGTGCTGGCGGCGACCGCGGCCGGTGCCTTCATGGTGCCGGGCAAGCCGAAAGTGCTGTGGATGATGGCCAGCCCGCGACGCTACATCCAGCCGTCCCACGTGATCCGCATTGCGCCGTTGATCTACGGCGGCTCGTTCCGTCGCGACCCGACGCTGGCCGCCAGCCACGCGGCGAAAGTGCGTTCGGCAGGCAAACTCGGTTACTACTGGCAACTGTTCGCCGGCCTCGGCTGGACCAGCATTCATTGGCTGCACAAGATCCATCAGCCGACCCTGGTGCTGGCCGGTGACGACGATCCGCTGATCCCGTTGATCAATATGCGCATGCTCGCCTGGCGGATTCCCAACGCCCAGTTGCACATCATCGACGACGGTCATCTGTTTCTGATCACCCGCGCCGAAGCGGTGGCGCCGATCATCATGAAGTTCCTCCAGGAGGAGCGTCAGCGAGCGGTCATGCATCCGCAACCCTCGCCGCTGGGCGGATAAATCACGGCGGCAGGCTTTATGCAGGGTTTTGAACAACGTGCGCGGCAGGACGCCGCGCAGGCAGCAACCCGTAACAGCGACTATGGTGTTCTGGTTCGGTGAGTTTGTTTTTGACCTGAAGACGAAGGAGTGTTGAGTCATGCGCGACAAACCTGCGACGGGCGTAGTGCCCAGTCCCGCCGTGTTCATCAATGCACAGAGTGCAATGACCGGGCTGCGTGGCCGTGACCTGCTCTCGACGCTGCGCAGTGTCGCAGCCCACGGTCTGCGCAACCCGATCCACAGTGCCAGACACGCGCTGAAACTCGGCGGCCAACTCGGTCGCGTGCTGCTCGGTGAAACCCTGCATCCGACCAACCCGCAGGACGCGCGGTTCGCCGACCCGGCGTGGAGCCTCAATCCGTTCTACCGACGCAGCCTGCAGGCGTATCTGGCCTGGCAGAAACAGGTCAAGAGCTGGATCGATGAAAGCAGCATGAGCGAGGACGACCGCGCCCGCGCGCACTTCGCGTTCACCCTGCTCAACGATGCCGTGGCGCCCTCCAATACCTTGCTCAATCCGCTGGCGGTCAAGGAGCTATTCAATTCCGGCGGCCAGAGTCTGGTGCGCGGTCTGAGTCATCTGTTCGATGATCTGCTGCACAACGATGGCCTGCCGCGCCAGGTCACCAAACAGGCTTTCGAAGTTGGCAAGACCGTCGCGACCACCCCCGGTGCCGTGGTGTTTCGCAACGAACTGCTGGAGCTGATCCAGTACAAGCCGATGAGCGAAAAACAGTACGCCAAGCCGTTGCTGGTGGTGCCGCCGCAAATCAACAAGTACTACATTTTCGACCTCAGCCCGCAGAACAGCTTTGTCCAGTACGCGCTGAAAAACGGCCTGCAGACCTTCATGATCAGTTGGCGCAACCCGGACGTACGCCACCGGGAATGGGGCCTCTCGACCTACGTCGAAGCGGTGGAAGAAGCGATGAACATCTGCCGGGCGATCACCGGCGCGCGCGAGGTCAACCTGATGGGCGCCTGCGCCGGTGGCCTGACCATTGCCGCGCTGCAGGGGCATCTGCAGGCCAAACGGCAGCTGCGGCGAATCTCCAGTGCAACCTATCTGGTCAGCCTGCTCGACAGCGAGATCGAAACCCCGACCACCCTGTTCGCCGACGAACAGACCATCGAAGCCGCCAAGCGCCGTTCCTATCAGAGAGGCGTGCTCGACGGTCGCGACATGGCCAAGGTGTTCGCCTGGATGCGGCCCAACGATTTGATCTGGAGCTACTTCGTCAACAACTACCTGTTGGGCAAGGAGCCTCCAGCCTTCGACATCCTCTACTGGAACAACGACAACACGCGCCTGCCCGCCGCATTCCACGGTGACCTGCTGGACTTCTTCAAGCACAACCCGCTGACCCACCCGGGCGGCCTAGAAGTCTGCGGCACGCCTATCGACCTGCAGAAAGTCACCGTCGACAGCTTCAGTGTGGCCGGCATGAACGACCACATCACGCCGTGGGACGCGGTGTATCGCTCGACGTTGCTGCTCGGCGGCGAGCGGCGCTTCGTGCTGTCCAACAGCGGCCACGTGCAAAGCATCCTCAACCCACCCAGCAACCCGAAAGCCAATTACGTCGAGAACGGCAAGCTCAGCAGCGATCCGCGCGCCTGGTATTACGACGCCAAACGCGTTGACGGCAGTTGGTGGCCGCAGTGGCTGGAATGGATTCAGCAGCGCTCCGGCACGCAGCACGAAACCACGTTTACCCTCGGCAACCCGAACTATCCACCGATGGAGGCAGCACCCGGCACCTACGTGCATGTGCGCTGACGCTTAACCGAACTTTTCTAAGAAGACTGGATGAAAACCCGCGACCGGATTCTCGAATGTGCTCTGCAGTTGTTCAATGAGAAAGGCGAACCGAACGTCTCCACCATGGAAGTTGCCAATGAGATGGGGATCAGCCCCGGCAACCTCTACTACCACTTCCACGGCAAGGAGCCGCTGATTCTCGGCCTGTTCGAACGTTTCCAGAATGAACTGGCGCCGCTGCTCGATCCTCCATCGGATGCCGAGTTGGCGCCGGAGGATTACTGGCTGTTCCTGCACTTGATCGTCGAGCGCCTGGCGCAATACCGTTTTCTGTTCCAGGACCTGTCGAACCTCGCCGGGCGCCTGCCAAAACTGGCCAAGGGCATCCGCAATCTGCTCAACGCCCTCAAGCGCACGCTCGCGTCATTGCTGGCGCGCCTGAAGGCGTCGGGGCAATTGGTCAGTGATACCCAGGCGTTGGGGCAACTGGTGGAGCAGATCACCATGACCCTGCTGTTCTCGCTGGACTATCAGCGGATTCTCGATCGCGAGGGTGAGGTCAAACTGGTGGTGTACCAGATCATGATGCTGGTGGCACCGCATCTGCTGCCACCGGTGAAAGTGGCTACTGAACGGATGGCCCTTCAATACCTCGAAGATCACGAATGAAATCAAGAGCCCCTCACCCTAACCCTCTCCCAGAGGGAGAGGGGACTGACCTTATTGTCTTACGCGATACGGCGACCTGAAAAATCCAGTCGATTATGGATTCAATACGACACTTTCAGGTCGGTGTAAGGCTGAAGCATCCCCGAATCGGCCCCCTCTCCCTCGGGGAGAGGGCTGGGGTGAGGGTAAGCTTTTAAAAGCACAAACAAAAACGCCCGACCTTCACAGGCCGGACGTTTTTTTGCCCTGAAAAATCAGGACTGACTGGTTGGCGTCGACGGTGTCGATGCAGCAGTCGGAGTTGCTACCGGGGTCGGTGCAGCGGCGGAGTTCGACGCGCTGGCCGGGGTTGCCGGGGTAGCTGGCTTGGCTGCCGGAGCGGCCGGTTTTGGCGCAGCGGCTTTCGGCGCGGCCGGTTTTTTCACTGCCGGTTTTTTCGCCGCAGCCGGTTTCGCCGCTGGCTTGGCAGCAGGTTTGGCCGCTGCGGTTTTTGCCGCTGGCTTGGCTGCGGCTTTGGTGGCAGGTTTCGCAGCAGCTTTGGCAGCAACCGGCTTCGCCGCGGCCTTGGCGGCTGGTTTGGCAGCGGCCGTTTTAGCGGCAGGCTTGGCGGCAGCGGTTTTTGCCGCAGGCTTGGCGGCTGGTTTCGCAGTCGCTTTGGCCAGTGGCTTGGCGGCCGTTTTGGCTGCCGGTTTGGCCGCTGCGGTTTTCGCCGCGACCGGTTGGGTTTTCAGACCGGTGAGTTTCTCGATCTGCTTGGTCAGGGTTTCGACCTTGCTGTGCAGCGCTTTGACTTCATTGCGGCTAGGCACACCCAGGCGCGAAATGGCGCTGTTCAGGCGCTTGTCGAAAGCCCCTTCCAGCTCGTCCCACTTGCCCAGTGCGCGATCTTTCACGCCGCTGATGCGCGACTTGGCCGAAGAAGCGGAGTCCTTGGCGGCATCGACTTTCTTGCCGACTGCAGACTTGGTGAGCTTCTCGGCTTTCTCGCCGTCTTTGACCAGTGACTCGAAGAGCTTGCTGCCGTCAGTGTCGATCTTCGAGTACACGCCTAAACCAGCCAGCCAGATTTTGCGGGAGTAGTCTTCGACTTTCCCAATCCACGAGCTGCCTTCTTTATCGGTGTTCTTTTTACCAGCCATCCCGTTCTCCTTAAGATTTACGCGCGACGCGTTCGAGCAATGCCGTCAGCTCATCGAGCTTAGCAGAGAGTGTCTCAACGTCATGTTTAGACGGAATGCCGATACGATTCAAGGCGCTTGCCACGCGGGAGTCGAACGCCTTCTCGACCTTGTCGAGCTGAACTTCGACGCGACCTTTGAACGAGCTGACTTCACCCTTGGCGTCATCGATCTCGGCATTGGCGGCTTCGAGCTTTTCGGTGACAACCTTTTTGCCTTTCTTTTCAACAGTTTGACCAGCCTTGATCAACTCCTGAAAGTAGTCGCTGCCCTCTTGGCCAACCTTGGCGTAGGCACCCAGGCCTGCCAGCCAGATCTTGCGGGCATAGGATTTGACGTCGCTCAGGGTAGAAGTCGAAGCGTCGATTTTTTTCTTCAGAATTACTTTGGCCATGGTGCACCTCACGCGCAGAAGGTTTGAGGAACTGCCCGCAAAGGTGTCGGGCTCAGGCACAAAGTAGGGAGAAAAATTAGAAACGGCACCCTAACAACTGACATAAACAACAGGAGCACCACCAAACAAATGTGGGAGCGGGCTTGCTCGCGAATGCGGTGCACCAGTCACGAGAAATGTCGACTGGTACACCGCATTCGCGAGCAAGCCCGCTCCCACAGGAGAATTTCATTTCAGGCAGAAATCAAACCAGCGCTTTGTCCAGCGCCTTCTCGATCTCGGCTTTGATCATGCCGCTCATGGCCGACATCATGATGCCCAGCTCCACGTCGACGCGGATCGAATCGTCAGCCACATGCACCGCGCCTTTCACGCCCGAACGCTTGAGGTTCAGGGTGTCGCCCGACCACTGCGGCTCCAGGCCATATTGATCGGAGAGTTTCTGCGCCAGCTTGTCGGCCTTCTCGCGGGCGGCTTCCTTGCCCAGGCTGTGGGCACGCTCAACACTGATTTTGGCCATCGAATGACTCCTGCTTGATGAATAGGTGACGGTAAATCTTGACCGCGTCTGCGGCAAATCGTCCCGAAGGTCGCCCATCTTACCTTTAGCCATTCCAAGACAAAGCATGGCTTGGGGATTAGAATGTCGCGCATTCTCTTTTGGTGACAGCGATATGACTGATCAGCGCAAAGGCAGCGATGCCGAACCCACCACTCACTTCGGCTTCAAAAACGTTCCGGAAAGCCAGAAAGCGGAAAAAGTCGCTGAGGTGTTCCACTCCGTAGCCGCGAAATACGACCTGATGAACGACCTTCTGTCGGGCGGCATGCACCGTCTGTGGAAGCGTTTCGCGATCGAACTGTCCGGTGTGCGCAGCGGTAACCGCGTGCTCGACATCGCCGGCGGCACCGGTGACCTGACCAAGAAATTCTCGCACCTGGTTGGCCCTACCGGTCAGGTGGTATTGGCCGACATCAACGAATCCATGCTCAAGGTCGGCCGTGACCGCCTGCTGGATCTGGGTGTGTCGGGCAACGTCGAATTCGTTCAGGCGGACGCGGAAAAGCTGCCGTTCCCGGACAACCATTTCGACTGCGTGACCATCGCCTTCGGCCTGCGCAACGTGACGCACAAAGAAGACGCCCTGCGCTCGATGCTGCGCGTGCTCAAGCCCGGCGGCCGCCTGCTGGTGCTGGAATTTTCCAAGCCGACCAACGCACTGATGTCGAAAGCCTACGACGCCTACTCGTTCGCCTTCATGCCGCTGATGGGCAAGCTGATCACCAACGACTCGGAAAGCTATCGCTACCTGGCCGAATCGATCCGCATGCACCCGAATCAGGAAACCCTGAAGTCGATGATGGTCGACGCCGGTTTCGACCGCGTGACCTATCACAACATGACCGCAGGCATCGTCGCCCTGCACCGCGGCATCAAGCCCTGATGTTGCTCACCGGGCTGCTCGCCAGCGTCGAACTCGGCCTCAACCGGGTGCTGCGTCTCGACAGCACGGCGCTGCCGCGGCTGGCGCATCTGACTGGCAAAGTGATTGCCGTCGATTGCCGCAGCCCGGCACTGCAACTGTTCATTCTGCCCAGCGATGAGGGCCTGATGCTCGCCTCGCACTGGGAAACCGGCGTCGACTGCACCCTGCGTGCCCCCGCTTCAAGCCTGGTGAAACTGGCCGTGAGCAAAGACAAGACCGCGGTGCTGCACGCCCCGGAAGTCGAGCTCGACGGTGACAGCGGCGTGCTGCTGGAGCTGGCCGGCGTGCTGCAGGACCTCAAGCTGGACTGGGAGTACGAACTCTCGCGCTGGCTCGGCCCGGTCGCCACGCAACTGATAGGTGGCCACCTACGCAGCCGCGCACGCTGGTATCAACAAGGATTTGCCAGCCTCAACCAGAACCTCGCCGAATACCTCGCCGAAGAATCGCGCACCCTGGTCGGGCAGCGCGAAGCCGAAGCGCGGTTCAGCGAACTGGACCGGATCAAACTTGATCTGGAACGTCTCGAGGCGCGTTTCGAGCGCCTTTCCCGATCCCTCGACCCAAGCGATAACGCATGAAGCTGCTTGCCGTCCGCCGTCTGTTGCGCATCCAGCGCGTCGTGATCCGCTACCGCCTCGATGACCTGCTGTTCGAGCTGCCGCTGCCCTGGTTTCTCCTGGCGCTGCGTTACGTGCTGCCGTGGCGCTGGTTGCCGCGCAAGCCGCTGGAGCTGAGCCGTGGCGCGCGTCTGCGTCTGGCGCTGCAGGATCTGGGGCCGATCTTCATCAAGTTCGGGCAGATTCTCTCGACCCGCCGCGACCTGCTGCCGGAAGACATCGCCGATGAGCTGATGCTGCTGCAGGACCGCGTGCCGCCGTTCGATTCGCAGCTGTCGATCAAGCTGATCGAAGAACAGCTGGGCAAGAAAATCAGTGAAGTGTTCAGCCGTTTCGACGTCGAACCGCTGGCCTCGGCCTCGGTGGCGCAAGTGCATGCCGCGCAGCTGAAAACCGGTGAAGAAGTGGTGGTCAAGGTGATCCGCCCGGGCCTGAAACCGGTGATCGCTCAGGATCTGGCGTGGCTGTTCATCCTCGCCCGCGCCGCCGAAAAGGTCTCCGCCGACGCCCGCCTGCTGCACCCGGTGGACGTGGTGCAGGACTACGAAAAAACCATCTACGACGAACTCGACCTGCTGCGCGAGGCGGCCAACGCCAGCCAGTTGAAGCGCAACTTCGAAGGCTCGCCGCTGCTCTACGTGCCACAGGTCTATTGGGACTGGTGCCGGCCGAAAGTGCTGGTGATGGAGCGCATCTACGGGATTCAGGTGACGGATCTGGCGACCCTCGCCGACCAGCGCACCGACATGAAAATGCTCGCCGAGCGCGGCGTGGAGATCTTCTTCACCCAGGTGTTCCGCGACAGTTTCTTCCACGCCGACATGCACCCGGGCAACATCTTCGTCAGCACCGTCAACCCGTGGAGCCCGCAGTACATCGCGATCGACTGCGGCATCGTCGGCAGCCTGACCCCGGAAGACCAGGACTACCTGGCGCGCAACCTGTTCGCCTTCTTCAAGCGCGACTACCGCCGCGTGGCGCAGTTGCACATTGATTCGGGCTGGGTGCCGGCGGAAACCAAACTCAACGAATTCGAAGCGGCGATCCGTACCGTGTGCGAGCCGATCTTCGAAAAACCGTTAAAAGATATTTCATTTGGCCAGGTGCTGATGCGCCTGTTCCAGACCGCGCGGCGCTTCAACATGGAAGTCCAGCCGCAACTGGTTCTGCTGCAGAAGACCCTGCTGAACATCGAAGGTCTCGGTCGTCAGCTGTACCCGGATCTGGATCTGTGGAACACCGCGCAGCCGTTCCTCGAGCGCTGGATGCGCGAGCGCGTCAGCCCGAAAGCCTTGCTCGGCAACGTGCAGAGCCAGTTCGAACAGCTGCCGCACCTGGCCAATATGGCCCGTGATCTGCTCGAACGCATGTCACAACCGCACGCCTACGACCCGCCGCCACCGTGGCACAAACGCAAGGACGACTGGTTCCTGCGCCTGCTCGGTTGCGCGCATCTGGCGGGCGGGACGATCCTCGCCGCCGGCGGCCCGTTGCACGAACTGGGGCATTGGCCGGCGGGCATCATGGTGGCAGTCGGCTTGTATCTGGTCGTTCGCCGATAGCCAGTTTGCTGATCGGCTGGCACACTGTTTCAACGCCTGAACCCGACTATCGAAGTGGGGGTTCGCTGTCGGAGTCGAAGATGAAAAACTGGCTGGACGAGATCAAGTGGGACGCAGATGGCCTGGTGCCGGCGATTGCCCAGGATCACAAGACCGGACGCGTGCTGATGATGGCCTGGATGAACCGCGAAGCGCTGGAACTGACCGCTGCGGAAAACCGTGCAATCTACTGGTCACGTTCCCGTGGCAAGCTGTGGCGCAAGGGCGAAGAGTCCGGCCACGTACAGACCCTGCATGAAATGCGTCTGGACTGTGATGCCGACGTGATCATTCTGATGGTCGAACAGATCGGCGACATCGCTTGCCATACCGGCCGTCAAAGCTGCTTTTACCGCGTCTACGAAAACGGCGACTGGAAAACGGTCGACCCGGTTCTGAAAGACCCGCACGCTATCTATTCCGCAGGACACAAACATGAGTGACACCCTGACCCGCCTCGCTCAGGTGCTTGAAGAGCGCAAGGGCGCCGCTGCCGACAGCTCATATGTAGCTAGTCTGTATCACAAGGGCCTGAACAAGATTCTGGAGAAAGTCGGCGAAGAGTCGGTCGAAACCATTATTGCCGCCAAGGACGCCGCCATCAGCGGTGACTGCAGCGATGTGATCTACGAGACTGCCGACCTGTGGTTCCACAGCATGGTCATGCTCGCCCAACTGGGGCAGCATCCGCAGGCCGTGCTGGATGAACTGGATCGTCGCTTCGGTCTGTCCGGACACGTCGAGAAAGCCTCGCGTCCGTCCGCCTGAACAATTTTTAGAGAGGAACAGCAACATGGGCATTTTTGACTGGAAACACTGGATCGTCATTCTGGTAGTCGTGGTGCTGGTGTTCGGCACCAAGAAACTGAAAAACCTCGGCACCGACGTCGGCGAGTCGATCAAAGGCTTTCGCAAAGCCATGAACGATGACGAAAAACCGGCCGCCGATCCGACCGTAACGCCTGCGCAGCCCGTTCCACCGGTGCAGCCGCAGGCCACCGCTCAGGCCAACCCGCCGCACACCATCGACGTGCAGGCGCAGAAAGTCGAAGAGCCGATCCGCAAAGACGTGTGAGACTGACAAATGTTTGGTATCAGCTTCTCTGAACTGCTGCTCGTCGGCCTCGTCGCCCTGCTGGTGCTGGGCCCCGAGCGTCTGCCGGGCGCTGCGCGCACCGCCGGCCTGTGGGTCGGGCGGCTGAAGCGCAGCTTCAACGCGATCAAACAGGAAGTTGAACGTGAAATCGGTGCCGACGAGATCCGTCGGCAACTGCACAACGAGCACATTCTGTCGCTGGAGCAGGAGGCGCGGAAGATTTTCACGCCGGTTCAGCAGGAGCCGACGCCGGTTGAGCATGTCGGCGAGCAGACGATTCATGCGCCAGCCGCGCCAGCTGCACCTGCCGTAGCGACAACCGAACCTGTGCCCGTCGCGGCGCCAACGCCGGTTGAACACGTAGCTCCAAACGCCGCGCCGATCACACCTGCGCCTCACGACACCACTCTGCCGCCGCGAGCCCCATGAGCGATCTTCCCGAAAACGACCAGCACATGCCGCTGGTATCGCACCTCACCGAGTTGCGCACCCGCCTGCTGCGTTGTGTGGCGGCGGTGTTCATCATCTTCGCCGGGTTGTTCGCGTTCACCCAGCAGATCTACACCTTCGTCTCGACGCCGCTGCGCCAGTACCTGCCGGTCGGCGCGACGATGATCGCCACGGATGTGTCGTCGCCGTTCCTGACGCCGCTGAAGCTGACGATGATGGTCTCGCTGTTCCTCGCGATTCCGGTGATCCTGCACCAGATCTGGGGCTTCATCGCGCCGGGCCTGTACAAGCATGAGAAACGCATCGCGGTGCCGCTGCTGGTGTCCAGCATCCTGCTGTTCTACACCGGCATGGCGTTCGCCTATTACTTCGTGTTCCCGCTGATCTTCAAGTTCTTCGCCGCCGCCACCCCGGCCGGCGTGGAAATGATGACCGACATCACCAGTTACCTCGACTTCGTGATGACGCTGTTCTTCGCCTTTGGCGTCGCGTTCGAAATCCCGGTGGCCGTGGTGCTGCTGGTGTGGATCGGCGTGGTCGACGTCAAATACCTGAAGAAGATTCGCCCGTACGTGATCATCGGCTGCTTCGTGGTCGGCATGATCCTTACGCCGCCGGACATCTTCTCGCAGACCCTGCTGGCGGTACCGATGTGGATGCTGTTTGAAATCGGCATTCTGTTCGGCAGCCTGGTCAGCAAGCGCGAACGCCCGGACGAAAATCCGGCCGACGATCACAACGACCAGCCGCCAGCGACCCAGGCATGAACCTGCTGTTGCTCGAAGAGGCCGACTTCATCGCGGCCGACCGCGTCGTGCTGCGTGACCGGCGCCTGACCCACATGCAGGAAGTGCATCGCTCGGAAGTCGGCGACAGCCTGCGGGTCGGGCGCATCAATGGCCTGATGGGCTCGGCCGAGTTGCTGCGCCTTGAGCCCGGCGAAGCGGAATTGCGCGTCAGCCTCGATCAGTCACCGCCGGTCAAGCTGCCGCTGACCCTGGTACTGGCCCTGCCGCGCCCGAAGATGCTGCGGCGGGTGTTCCAGACCGTGGCGACCATGGGTGTGTCGAAGGTGATTCTGGTCAACAGCTACCGCGTGGAGAAGAGCTTCTGGCAGACGCCGTTTCTCGAGCCGGAAGCGATTCGCGAGAATCTGATCCTCGGTCTCGAACAGGCCCGCGATACCGTGCTGCCGGAAATCATCATCGAGAAACGCTTCAAGCCGTTCGTCGAAGATCGCCTGCCGGCGATCAGCGAAGGCACCCTCGGTCTGGTCGGCCATCCCGGTAACTTCCCGCCCTGCCCGCGCGCATTGAGCGAACCGGTGACGCTGGCGATCGGCCCCGAGGGTGGCTGGATCCCCTACGAAATCGACCTGCTGGGCAAGTCCGGCCTGCAACCGGTGCAACTGGGCGAGCGCATCCTGCGCGTCGAAACCGCCGTCACCGCCCTGCTCGCCCGCCTGTTCTGATACCTGTACCGCCTCCCCTGTAGGAGCTGCCGCAGGCTGCGATCTTTTGATTTTGTTTTTTAACAGCAAGATCAAAAGATCGCAGCCTCGTTGCACTCGTCAGCTCCTACAGGAATTCGGGGCTGGCAGACAAATCGGGTTACAGATTGCCACCCCCCAGCCGATACAGTCCCCATAAGTCCAATTAGTGGTCCGAGGGGAGTCGTCGCATGTACCGTTGGTTAGCCGAGAATCTTGGAAACGTCAGCGTCAAACGCAAGCTGGGGATCGGTTTCGGCCTGGTGCTGTTGCTGACGCTATTGATCACCTTCACCGGCTGGACCGGCATGAACGGCATCATCAGTCGCGGCGACAAGCTGGGGTTTATCTCCAGTCTCAACGAGCTGACCAAGGATCTGCGTCTGGCGCGTCTGGACTACGAAATGCGCCGGGGCGAACAAGGTTCAGGGGCGGTCAACGACTTGCTCGGCAAACTCGAAAGTGGTCTGCAAACTGCGCGTGGCGAGATTGAACAACCGGCTGACGCAGCGAAGGTCGACCAGCAACTGGCCGCCGTCGCCGAATACAAGCGCGCCTTCAACGACTTGATCCAGGCCGGCGCCAACCGCGAAGACGCCCGCAGCAAACTCGGCGCCACCGCCGACAACGCCGTGGCCAAGGTCGCCGAGGTGGAGAAGTCCATGTTGCAGGGCGACAGCGTCGCCCAGTTCAACGCGGTCATCGACCTGAGCAAACTGATCCAGCAGGCGCGCTTCCAGGTGCGCGGCTACACCTACAGCGGCAAGACCGAAGCCGAGCAGCCTGCACTCGACGCCATCGACAATGCCCTGAAAAACCTCGAAGCCCTGCCGGCCAAATTGCCTGAGCAGCACATCGCCAACCTGCAACAGGCCACTGACTCGCTCAAGGCTTATCGCGCGGCGGTCAGCCAGTTCCGCGACTCGCAGGTCGCCAGTGCCAAGGCCCTGGCCCGCATGTCGACGCAGGGTGACCTGCTGTCCGACGTCAGCAAACAACTCACCGACTCTCAGACTATCGTGCGCGACACGGATGCCGCAGCAGCCAAAAACCAGTTGATCATCGCCACCTTGCTGGCCGTGGCCTTCGGCCTGCTGGCGGCGTGGGCGATCACTCGGCAGATCATCATTCCACTGAACCAGACCCTGAAAGTCGCCGAACGCGTGGCTGCCGGCGACCTGACCCATAACCTGGTGTCGCAACGCCGCGACGAACTCGGCCAGTTGCAACGTTCGATGCAGAGCATGACCCAAGGCCTGCGCGACCTGATCGGTGGCATCAGCGACGGCGTTACGCAGATCGCCAGCGCCGCCGAAGAGCTGTCGGCGGTGACCGAGCAGACCAGCGCCGGGGTCAACAATCAGAAGATCGAGACCGATCAGGTCGCCACCGCCATGAACGAAATGGCTGCCACCGTGCAGGAAGTCGCGCGCAACGCCGAGGAAGCTTCCGAAGCCGCCGTGGCCGCCGATCAACAGGCCCGCGAAGGCGACAAAGTGGTGGGTGAAGCGATTGCACAGATCGAGCGTTTGGCCGCTGAAGTCGGTCATTCGACCGAAGCCATGGGCGAGCTCAAACGCGAGAGCGACAAGATCGGCAGCGTGCTCGACGTGATCAAGTCGGTGGCCCAGCAAACCAACCTGCTGGCGCTCAACGCCGCGATCGAAGCGGCGCGTGCAGGTGAGGCCGGGCGTGGTTTTGCGGTGGTCGCCGACGAAGTCCGCAGCCTCGCCCAACGCACGCAGAAGTCCACCGAAGAGATCGAGGAGCTGATCGTCGGCCTGCAGAACGGCACCCAGCAAGTGGCAACGATCATGGACAACAGCCGCAGCCTGACCGACAGCAGCGTCGAACTGACCCGCCGCGCCGGCGGTTCGCTGGAAAGCATCACCCGCACCGTGTCGGCGATTCAGGCGATGAACCAGCAGATTGCCGCGGCAGCCGAGCAGCAGAGTGCCGTGGCCGAGGAGATCAACCGTAGCGTGCTGAATGTGCGGGATGTGTCGGATCAGACGTCGGCAGCGAGTGAAGAGACCGCGGCGTCGAGTGTTGAGCTGGCGCGGCTGGGGACGCATCTGCAGATGCTGGTGGGGCGGTTCAAGGTTTGAGGTGATGCGAATACCTCGGTTGATAGAAATCCGAGGTGATGCCTTCGCGAGCAAGCCCGCTCCCACATTAGACCGCGTCCGCCTGGACAACTCGGTCAACTGTGGGAGCGGGCTTGCTCGCGAAGGCGCCAGATCAGGCGCTGAAAATTACAGGACCTGCCGCAGGAAAGCCTGCGCCCGCGGATCCTTCGGTGCATCGAAGAACTCGGCTGGGGAAGCATCTTCCAGCAGTTTGCCGTGATCGAAAAACAACACCCGATCCGCCACTTCCCGGGCGAAACCCATTTCGTGGGTCACGCAAACCATGGTCATGCCTTCCACGGCCAGGTTCTTCATCACGTCCAGCACTTCACCGACCATTTCCGGGTCGAGGGCCGATGTCGGTTCGTCGAACAACATCACTTTCGGGTCCATCGCCAGCGCCCGGGCAATTGCCACGCGCTGTTGCTGACCGCCGGACAGGCGTGACGGGTATTCCCGCGCCTTCTGCGCAATACCGACCTTTTCCAGCAACGCGAGGGCCTTGGCCTCGCTTTCCTTTTGCCCGCGCTTGCGCACGACTTTCTGCGCCAGGCAGAGGTTTTCCAGCACGGTCATGTGCGGGAACAGGTTGAAGTGCTGAAAGACCATGCCGACTTCGCGGCGGTAGGCATTGACGTCGGTTTTCGGGTCGGCCAGTTGCAGACCGTCGATGCTCACCGAGCCCGAGTCGAATTCTTCCAGGCCATTGAGGCAACGCAGGAAGGTCGACTTGCCGGAACCGGACGGGCCGATCACCACCAGCACTTCGCCCTTGGCCACCGTGGTGCTGACGTTATCCACAGCCCGGACTACCTGGCCACGGGTGTCGAAGACTTTTACCAGATCGCGGACTTCAATCACTTTGCGCGAGCCTCCGCTCAAGCCGGCTGGCGATTTTCGACAGCGGCAGGTTGATCAACAGGTACAGGCCGGCGACGCAGAACAGGATCTCGAACGGCGAAAACGAGGTAGTGATGACTTCGCGACCGCTTTTCAGCAGCTCGGTAATCGCAATCACCGACACCAGCGAGGTGTCTTTCACCAGACTGATGAACTGTCCGGCCAGCGGTGGGAGCACGCGTTTGAACGCTTGCGGCAGTACCACGTGGCGCATCGACTGGCCGGCGCTCAGACCCAGCGAACGCGCCGCTTCGTTCTGGCCACGGGCAATCGACTGCACGCCGGAACGGATGATCTCGGCCACATACGCGCCAGTGAACAGCGACAGCGCGGCGATCCCGGCGAACTCGCGAGACAGGTTCATCACCGTGCCGATGAAGAAGTAGAAAATGAAAATCTGCACCAGCAGCGGCGTGCCGCGCACCAACTCGACGTAGATGCTCGACAGGTCGCGCAGGGTCGGGTTGTTCGATAGGCGGCACAGCCCGGTGACCAGACCGATCAGCAGACCGAGTACCCCAGACACCACCGACAGCCACAGCGTGGTCCAAAGGCCCCACAACAGCGGCCCTGCCGCCCAATGTCGGGTCACGCCCACGACGTCACCTTCCGCCACATCGTCGCCCTGAGCGAATTGCAGGCTGTTCTCGTCGACGGTCAGATGCTGCTCGTCACCGGCGTCGTTGCGCAGGGTGACCTGCGCGCTGCCGCCCTTGCGCACCAGTTCGGTGACGGTGGAGATATCGGTGGCACGCTGGGATTCTTCGGCCTGATAGGCGAAGTACTGCGGCACGCGATTCCAGCGCCATTCGTAGGACATCAGCGACGTGGCGTAATACAACGCGCCCGCCAGGCCGACCAGCACCAGCACGGTCAGGACGTGCCAGGGCCATTGGGCTTTTTTCTGTTTCATTGCAGGTTCCGGATTCTGTGTTGCCTGGCAGGCCCTCTTCGCGAGCAAGCCCGCTCCCACATTTGGACTGCATTTCAAATGTGGGAGCGGGCTTGCTCGCGAATGGGGCGACTCGGTCTGACTGACCCAGTGTTATTCCATGTCCTTGAGCCACTCGGTGCTCTTGAACCACTTGTCATGGATGCGATCGTAGGTGCCGTCTTCGTGGATCTGGTGCAGGAAGTTGTTGATGAAGTTGATGCTGTCGTAATCACCCTTCTTCAGGCCGAAGGCCAGCGGCTCGTAGGTGAACGGCTTGTCGAGGAACACCAGTTTGCCGGCGCCGACCTTGTTCACCGCGACCACGTTGTACGGCGCGTCATAGATGAACGCGTCGGCCTTGCCGTTGACCACGTCGAGCACGGCTTCCTGCTCGTTGTCATAGCCGTGGTACTTGGCTTTGGCGATCAGCTTCTTGGCGACCATTTCACCGGTGGTGCCGAGCTTGGAGGTGATGCGGTAGTCGGCAGTGTTCAGGTCTTTATAAGACTTGATGGTGCCTTCCAGCTCCTTGCGGATCAGCAGGGTCTGGCCGACGACGATGAACGGTTCGCTGAAATTCAGGCGCAAGTTGCGTTCCTGAGTCAGGGTCATGCCGCTGCCGATCATGTCGAACTTGTCGGTCATCAGGGCCGGGATGATCCCGTCGTAACCGGTGGACACCAGCTCGAGCTTGACGCCCATGGCCTTGGACATGGCTTTGAGGATGTCGACTTCGAAGCCGATGATCTCGCCGCGCTTGTTGGTCATTTCGAACGGCATGTAAGTCGGATCCATACCGACTTTCAACGTGCCGCGCTTGACCGCGTCATCGATTGCGCCGGCGTGCGCCGCATTGACTGCAACCAGTGCCGTGACGCCGACCAGCAGCATCGACAGATACTTCTTCATCTTCAAGTCCCCAAAACCATTGCATGTGCGGCGCGAAAACCAGCAGTGATGGGCAAAAATGCCCGGGTGCGCCAATTCGGGGACGGATGCTAACGCACTCGTTCTTTTGCACAAGAGTTAATGGACGATTTGTTTAACAATAAAAAAGCCCCGCTGGATGGCGGGGCTTCTTATTAGGCCGGCTGAGCCTGCATGCTCAGCGGTCGCAACGGCAACAGCGGTGCATGCGGATCGGCTTTCACCGAGGCCCGCCAGGCATCCAGCCACTCGTTGTGGCCTTCGGCCCAAACCAGTTCGTGCAGACGCGCCAGCGCCACCGGATCGCTCAGCAATTGCAGGCGATCATGGTTGCTCAGTGCCGCCGGACCCGCCTTCAGGGCGTGACGCACACGCTCCTGACGCAGCAACTCGATCGGCTCGGCCTGACCGTGACGGGCCGTCGCCAGCGAGCACGCCAGGGCGTTCTGCTGCGGATCGACCACGGCGCGGACGAAGCCGTCGTTCAGTGCATGCCAACGGTTCTCGTGGGTGTACTGGTCGGTCGCCAGCAGCGCCTGCGGCGGATTGTATTCCTCGGGGATCAGGAACAGGCTCTCGTCACGGGACTTGAGGCCCAGACCGACACGGCTGGAAATCACCGACACCGGGATCGACAGCATCAGCGAACCGACGATCGGCACCAGCCACCACAGGAAGCTCGGGTTCAGCCAGATCACCAGCAGTGCCCAGCAGAAACCCAGCAGGGTCTGCGGGCCGTGGCGCTTGACCGCCTCGCTCCACGGCGTGGAGTCGTCGTCACGTTGCGGCGAGTTCCAGGTCGCGGCCCAGCCGAGGAACGCGGCGAGCACGAAACGGGTGTGGAAAATCATCCGCACTGGCGCCAGCAGCATGGAGAACAGCATCTCCAGCAGCATCGACAGGGTCACCTTGAACTTGCCGCCGAACTCTTTCGCGCCTTTGGCCCAGATCAGGATGATGCTCAGCAGTTTCGGCAGGAACAGCAGCACGATGGTGGTCGAGAACAGCGCGATCGCCTTGTCGGGGTGCCATTGTGGCCACAGCGGATAGAGCTGACGCGGTTCGAGGAAATACTGCGGCTCCATCAGCGTGTTCACCGCCAGCAGCGCGGTCGACAGCACTAGGAAGAAGAACCACAACGGCGCCGACAGGTACGACATCACGCCGGTCAGGAACACCGCACGGTGCACCGGGTGCATGCCCTTGACCAGGAACAGGCGGAAGTTCATCAGGTTACCGTGGCACCAGCGACGGTCACGCTTGAGTTCATCGAGCAGGTTTGGCGGCAACTCTTCGTAACTGCCCGGCAGGTCGTAGGCAATCCACACGCCCCAACCGGCACGACGCATCAGCGCGGCTTCGACGAAGTCGTGAGACAGGATCGCACCAGAGAACGCACCTTTACCCGGCAACGGCGCCAGGGCGCAGTGGTCGATGAACGGCTTCATGCGGATGATCGCGTTGTGACCCCAGTAGTGGGATTCACCCAACTGCCAGAAGTGCAGACCGGCGGTGAACAGCGGACCGTAAACACGGGTGGCGAACTGCTGCATACGCGCATACAGCGTGTCCATGCCCGACGCACGCGGCGCGGTCTGGATGATCCCGGCGTCCGGCGTGGCTTCCATCAGGCGCACCAGACTGGTCAGGCACTCGCCGCTCATCACCGAGTCGGCGTCGAGCACGACCATGTACTTGTAGTCACCGCCCCAGCGACGGCAGAAGTCGTCGAGGTTGCCGCTCTTGCGTTTCACACGACGGCGACGGCGGCGATAGAAGATCTTGCCGAAGCCTTTGGCTTCACGGCAGACATCCAGCCAGGCCTGTTGCTCGGCAACGCAGATATCGGTGTCGTTACTGTCGCTGAGGACGAAGAAGTCGAAGCGATCCAGATCACCGGTGGCCGCGACCGATTCGAACGTGGCGCGCAGACCGGCGAATACCCGCGGCACGTCTTCGTTGCAGATCGGCATCACCAGCGCAGTACGGGCGTCTTTCGGAATCGGCTCGTTGCCCGCGCTTTTGCCGGAGATACGGTATTTATCGTGACCGGTGAGCAACTCGAGGAAGCCCATCAGCGCGGTCCAGAAACCGGCCGAGACCCAGCAGAACAGAATCCCGAACAGAATCAGGATGCTGGTTTGCAGTGCGTACGGCAGCACTTGCGTGGCGGTTTGCAGCAGCGGCTGGTGCAGGACTTCGTCCAGATCGACGAACGACCAGCCCTGGTACGGCATGATGCCTTTCATGTACCAGCCGGCAACGATGGTCTGACCGAGCATCAGCAGCAACAGAATGTAGCGACGGATCGAACCGACGGTGCGCCAGCGCGCAGCCGGCAGAACGCGCTCGTCTTTCGGCGGCTTCGGCGGATTGGTGCGCCCGGTCAGGCGGCGCCAGCCACGCACCAGAATATTGGTGCGCCACGGCTCCGGCACGACCTTCGTGCGGCGAATCGGCGGCGTGGCTTTCAGGCTGACCCGGCCACTGGCGTCCAGCACCAGCATTTCCGCCTCTTCGAGTTCTTCGGCGGTGCTCAGAGTCAGACGCTTGCCCACCGAAGCCTGGGCGGCTTCGGCAGGGGCGTCGAACGTCGACGACGACAAGCGTTGGTGCAGTTCGCTGAAGGACGAGCAGCCCGCGAGTTCCGCGCGCTGCTCGTCGGTCATCGGCAGATGCGCCAGATACTCGGACAGAGTCTCCGGCTGTACTTGAGAATTACTCATCGGCAGGCAACTGATAGCTCCAGGTCTCGGTCAGGACTTCTTCAGTCGGTGCCGATTCCGGTGTGGCTGGGGCCGCGTCGGCAGCGGTTGGCTGCTTGGCGTCTTTGTTGGCCTTGTCCTTGGCATCTGCGGTTGGCTTGGCGTCGGCCTGTTTGGCTTCGGCGGCCTTGGCTTCCTTGTCTTCCTTCTCTTGCTGCTTGGCCGCGACCTTGTCAGCCTTGGCCACCGACGAGTTCGACGCCGGTACCGAAGACTTGGCCAGATCAGCGGTCACGACTGGCTGTACCAGTGCGGCGCGCATCTCGGTGGCCTTGCTCGCGTCCTTGATCTTCATCCGCAGAGTCAGGCGCCAGCCCTTGGTTTCCGGGTTGTAGCGCACGCTGTTCTCGACCAGTTCGGCGTTATCGCCAACACTGACCTGACTGCGCACGTCGGCATCCGGAGCCAGAGCCGCCAGCGATGGACCTTCGAAGTCGACCAGGTAAGCGACGCTGCCGTCCGGCTGACGGATCAGGTTCGACTGTTTGACGTCGCCGGTCGAACGCAGGGTCTGCTTGACCCAGGCGCTGTCGGGGGCGTGAATCGCCGCTTCGTCCATTGTCCAGTGCATGCGGTAGGCGAAGTCCAGCGGCTTGCCTGGCTCCGGCATGGTTTCCGGACTCCAGAAGGCAACGATGTTGTCGTTGGTTTCGTCGGCAGTCGGAATTTCTACCAGATCAACGGTGCCCTTGCCCCACTCGCCCTTCGGCTCGATCCAGGCGCTTGGGCGCTTGTCGTAGCGATCGTCGAGGTCTTCGTAGTGGCTGAAGTCACGGCCGCGCTGCAGCAGGCCGAACCCACGCGGGTTCTCGACACTGAAGTTGCTCACGGACAGGTGTTTCGGGTTGTTCAGAGGACGCCAGATCCACTCGCCGTTGCCGGCATGAATCGACAGACCGCTGGAGTCGTGCAGTTCACGACGGTAGTTGAGGACTTTCGATGGCTGGTTGGCGCCGAACAGGAACATGCTGGTCAACGGCGCGATGCCCAGTTTGCCGACCTTGTCACGCAGGAACATCTGCGCTTTGACGTCGACAATGGTGTCGCTGCCCGGGCGCACGATCAGGCGGTAGGCACCGGTGGCACGCGGCGAATCAAGCAGGGCAAAGATCACCAGGTGCTTGTCGCCCGGCTTCGGCTGTTGAATCCAGAACTCGCGGAAACGCGGGAATTCTTCGCCCGACGGCAGCGCGGTATCGATCGCCAGGCCACGAGCCGACAGACCGTAGGTGTGACCTTTGCCGACGACGCGGAAGTAGCTCGCGCCGAGCATGGTCATGATTTCGTCTTGCTTGTCGGCCTTGTTGATCGGGTACAGCACACGGAAACCGGCGTAGCCCAGTTGCTCAGTGGCCTTCGGATCGAACTTGAGGTCGCCGAAATCGAAGCGGGTCGGATCGTATTTGATCTCTTCGACGGTGTTCGCCGTGATTTCGTTGATTTTCACCGGCGTATCGAAGTGCATGCCCTGGTGGTAGAAGGACAGCTTGAATGGAGTCTTCTGATCGGCCCACTCCGCCTTTTCGGTGAGGAAGCGGATTTTCTGGTAGTCCGCGAACTTCATGTCACGGAATTCGTTCGGCAGGTTGCTGCGCGGGGCTTCGAACTTCTGCCCGGCCAGCTCTTTAGCCTTGGCCGATACATCGTCAAGATTGAACGCCCAAAGCTGGCCGGCGCTGAGCAGGCACAGGAGCGCCGAACCCGCTACCAGGGCACTTCGCATGCGTTTGGCAGACATTTTTGCTGCATTACAGGGACTAACAATCACGAGCAACCCTCGCCGAAAACAGATCAAAAAACCAACGGCCAGCTATCTATATGCCAGGTTGGCGAGCATTGTTCCGACTCCGCTAGGGCAAAATGATTCCCCAATCGGATCCAGACAAGTCTCTACCTAAGTCAAAAATGGAACAGCGAACGCTGATCCCCATAGCGCGCGATTATCTAGTAGCCCGCGTGACAACGCATCAGGGGTAACAAAGTATTTATCGCGAAAAACGCCTGTTTTCAGTCGAAAAGCCCTTGAAAAGATGTTTCAAGCGCTTTCATGTCTGTAACAGGAAGGTTACCGGGCCATCGTTGACCAGGTGCACCTGCATATCCGCGCCGAATCTACCTGATGCCACAGTGCCATGCATCTGTTTCGCTTTGCTTAATAGATAGTCGAACAATTCCTCGCCCAATGCCGGAGGGGCCGCGGTCGAGAAACTCGGGCGCAACCCGCTCTTGGTGTCGGCAGCCAGGGTGAACTGAGAGACCAGCAGCAACCCGCCACCTACATCCGCCAGGGACAGATTCATCTTGCCCTCGGCGTCACTGAATACCCGATAGTTAAGCAGCTTATGCAGAAGTTTGTCGGCACTGGTACGCGTGTCGTCGGGTTCGACCGCCACCAGCACCAGCAAACCCTGATCCACCGCACCGACTATCTCTCCGGCGACTTCGACTCGCGCACCGCGCACGCGCTGTAAAAGCCCCTTCATGCTTCTTCGGGCGGCAGGTCGAGCAGGCGACGGGCCATGTTGCTCGCGGCACGCACCAGCGCATCGGTGATGCCCGGTTCGGAGGCGGCGTGACCGGCGTCGCGAATCACCTGCAGCTCGCTGTTCGGCCACGCCTGATGCAGCTCCCAGGCGTTGTCCAGCGGACAGATCACGTCGTAACGACCGTGAATGATCACCCCCGGCAGATGGGCAATCTTGCCCATGTCGCGAATCAGTTGATTCGGCTCGAGGAACGCATTGTTGGTGAAGTAGTGACACTCGATCCGCGCGATCGACAGGGCGCGCTGCGGCTCAGAGAAACGGTCGACCACCAGCGGGTTCGGCCGCAGGGTCGCGGTGCGCCCTTCCCACGTCGACCAAGCCTTGGCCGCGTGCATCTGGGCGATCTGATCGTTACCGACCAGACGCTTGTGGAAGGCGCTGAGCAGATCGTCGCGCTCGTCCAGCGGGATCGGCGCGATGTAGTCCTGCCAGTAATCGGGAAACAGACGGCTGGCACCGGCCTGATAGAACCACTCGATTTCCTGCGGGCGGCAGAGGAAGATCCCTCGCAGGATCAGACCGTGCACGCGCTCCGGATGGGTTTGCGCGTAGGCCAGCGCCAGGGTCGAACCCCACGAACCGCCGAACAACACCCATTTGTCGATGCCCAGGTGCTTGCGGATACGCTCGAGGTCGGCGACCAGATCCCAGGTGGTGTTGTTTTCCAGGCTGGCGTGCGGGGTGGAACGACCGCAGCCGCGCTGGTCGAAGGTAACAATGCGATACAGGTTCGGATCGAAATAGCGACGGCTCTGCGCGTCGCAACCGGCACCCGGGCCGCCGTGGATGAACACCACCGGCAAGCCTTCCGGCGAACCGCTTTCGTCGACGTACAGCGTGTGGGTGTCATCGACAGCCAGATCGTGCCGGGCATGGGGTTTGATCTGCGGAAACAATGTCTGCATTGCGCGCTCCGTAAGGGGTCGAGGTCATCCCTGGGGGGACTTCTATTATTCTGCCGTTGGGCATCATAAACCCGATTTACGTCAATGAGCATGCCTGAGGACATGAATCAAAACCTGTGGCGAGGGAGCTTGCTCCCGCTGGGCTGCGGAGCAGCCCCAAAACAGTCAGCCGAGTGTTCCCGGTTGAATCCGGATTGCCGCTTTACGACGGCTGCGCCGCCGAGCGGGAGCAAGCTCCCTCG
This sequence comes from Pseudomonas sp. 13B_3.2_Bac1, assembly GCF_025466205.1. Lineage (NCBI taxonomy): Bacteria > Pseudomonadati > Pseudomonadota > Gammaproteobacteria > Pseudomonadales > Pseudomonadaceae > Pseudomonas > Pseudomonas sp. 13B_3.2_Bac1. The sequence goes on along the minus strand of NZ_JANLOG010000149.1, from coordinate 161,966 downwards.
CCACAGTTTTCTCTGCGAGTTATGCGGTGTAGTGCGACTTTGCCCAGGCCAGATAGCCCTGCAGCAACTCCTTCAGCACCACTCGCGTCGGCTCCGCCAGATCGGCGCGGTAGCGGAACGGTTCGAACTCTTCCATGTAGGTGCTCTGGCACAGTTCCAGCTGCACCGCGTGGATGTTCTCGGCGGGGTTGCCGTAATGGCGAGTGATATGGCCGCCCTTGAAGCGCCCGTTGAGCACGTGGCTGTAATTGCCATGCCGGGCGCAGATCGCCTGCAGTTGCTCCGCCAATTGCGGATCGCAGCTCGCGCCGTTGAAGGTGCCGAGGTTGAAGTCCGGCAGTTTGCCGTCGAACAGGTGCGGGATGATCGAGCGGATCGAATGCGCGTCGAACAACAGCGCATAGCCGAACTCGGCCTTCAGCCGCGCCAGCTCCTGTTGCAGAGTGCGGTGGTACGGCGTCCAGACCTGTTCCAGGTAGGTCGCGCGCTCTGCTTTCGAGGGTTCGTGCCCTTCCTTGAATAACGGGATGCCATCGAACAGCGTCGCCGGATACAACCCGGTGGTGGCACCGGCGTACAACGGCTTGTCATCGGACGGACGGTTGAGGTCGATAACGAACCGCGAGTACTCGGCGGCCAACGTGCTGGCGCCCAGTTCCTCGGCAAAATCGTAAAGCTGCGGAATGTGCCAGTCGGTGTCCGGCAGGCTTTTCGCATCGGCGATCAGCCCGGCCTCGACCGCTGGCGTCAGACGCACGCCGGCATGCGGCATGCTGATCAGCAGCGGTACGCGACCTTGTTTGAAATTCAGAACCTTATCCACAACCGCTCTCCTACAGACTTGATTCGACGCCGTGACGCACGACGCGTTTGTCCAGATCACCACCGAGCCAATAGGCCAGATCCGCCGGACGATCGATGTGCCAGGCGACGAAATCCGCGACCTTGCCGACTTCCAGCGAACCGTGGGTGTCAGCCATGCCCAGCGCCTGCGCGGCATGAATGGTTGCACCGGCCAGGGCTTCTTCCGGGGTCATGCGGAAACAGGTGCAGGCCATGTTCAGCATCAGGCGCAGCGACAGCGCGGGCGAGGTGCCGGGGTTGAGGTCGCTGGCGATGGCGATCTTGACCTTGTGTTTGCGCAGGGCGTCCATCGGCGGCAACTGGGTTTCGCGCAGGAAATAAAACGCGCCCGGCAGCAGCACGGCGACGGTGTCGGACTTGGCCATGGCGATGGCGTCATCCTCATCCATGAACTCCAGATGATCGGCAGACAACGCGTGATACCGCGCGGCCAGACTGGAGCCATGCAGCGACGACAGTTGTTCGGCATGCAGCTTCACCGGCAGGCCGAGTTTTTGCGCAGTGATGAACACCCGCTCGACCTGCTCCGGCGAGAACGCCAGGTATTCGCAGAACGCATCCACGGCGTCGACCAGCCCTTCGGCGGCCAGCGCCGGAAGCATCTCGGCGCAGATGTGCTCGATGTAGTCGTCAGCGCGATCCTTGTACTCCGGCGGCAGCGCATGAGCCGCCAGACAGGTGCTGCGCACGCTGATCGGCAGTTCCGCGGCGAGCCGGCGAATCACCCGCAGGATCTTGCGTTCGCTGGCCAGATCCAGACCGTAGCCAGACTTCATCTCGACCGTGGTCACGCCATCGCGCATCAGGCTTTTCAGGCGTTTGGCGGCGCTGGCGAACAGCTCGTCGTCAGTCGCTTCACGGGTGGCGCGCACGGTGCTGGCGATGCCGCCGCCCTGCGCGGCGATCTCGGCGTAGCTGACGCCTTGCAGGCGCTTCTCGAATTCGCCGCTGCGGTTGCCGCCGAACACTGTGTGGGTGTGGCAGTCGATCAGGCCCGGGGTGACCCACGCGCCTTGCAGATCGTTGACCGCCGGATATTCGCCGGAAGGCAGCAGATTGCGCGGGCCGATCCACTCGATGTGCGCACCGGACGTGACGATGGCTGCGTCCTCGATGATCGAGTAGACGCCCTGCGCCATGGTTGCGACGTGGCAGTGTTGCCAGAGGGTTTTCACTGTTGGCCTCCGTTGGAATTGGTTTGGTGGGGAGCCTTCAAAAGCCCCTCACCCTAGCCCTCTCCCGGAGGGAGAGGGGACTGACCGGGTTGTTCTGTCGAGATACATCGACCTGAGAATCTTGAGCCGAACTCCGGCTCTGAAAACAATGAAGATTGGCTCCCTTCCCCCTCTCCCCCTTGGGGGAGAGGGCTGGGGTGAGGGGGATCGATTTCAGCAACAACAAAACTCCCCCTGAAAAACACTTACAAACTAGGCAGCAATTTCGCCGGAACCAATTCGCTCAAGCAGCGCGAAGCCAACAACTCAGTCGCCGCATTGATGTCCGGCGCAAAGAAGCGGTCTTTCTCATAGAACGGCACTTCCTTGCGCAGAATCGCCCGCGCCTGCTCCAGCTTGGCCGAGGTCTTCAGACCGTTACGCAAATCCAGCCCCTGCACCGCCGCCAGCCATTCCACCGCGAGAATGCCGCGGGTGTTCTCGGCCATTTCCCACAGACGCTTGCCGGCGGCCGGAGCCATCGACACGTGGTCTTCCTGGTTGGCCGAGGTCGGCAGGCTGTCGACCGAATGCGGATGGGACAGTGCCTTGTTCTCGCTGGCCAGTGCCGCGGCGGTCACCTGGGCGATCATGAAACCGGAGTTGACGCCGCCATTGGCCACCAGGAACGGCGGCAGCTGCGACATGTGCTTGTCCATCATCAGCGAGATGCGGCGCTCGCTCAGCGAGCCGATTTCGGCGATGGCCAGGGCCATGTTGTCAGCGGCCATGGCCACCGGTTCGGCGTGGAAGTTACCGCCGGAAATCACATCGCCTTCAGCCGCGAATACCAACGGGTTGTCGGAGACGGCGTTGGCTTCGACCACCAGCACTTCAGCGGCCTGACGGAACTGAGTCAGGCAGGCGCCCATGACTTGCGGCTGGCAACGCAGCGAGTACGGGTCCTGGACCTTCTCGCAGTTCTGGTGCGAATCAGAGACTTCGCTGCGCTCACCGAGCAGATCGCGGTAAGCCATGGCCGCATCGATCTGGCCTTTCTGCCCACGGGCCGCGTGGATGCGCGCGTCAAACGGCGAGCGCGAACCGAGCACCGCTTCAACCGTCAGACCGCCAATTGCCAGCGCACCGGCAAACAGGTCTTCACCTTCAAACAAACCGCGCAGGGCAAATGCGCTAGACACTTGAGTGCCATTGAGCAGTGCCAGACCTTCCTTCGCCGCCAGCGTCAGCGGGGTCAGACCAGCGACTTTCAGCGCTTCGGTGGCTTCCATCCACTCGCCTTTGTAACGCGCCTTGCCCTCGCCCAGCAGCACCAGCGACATGTGCGCCAGCGGCGCGAGGTCACCCGATGCACCGACCGATCCCTTGAGCGGAATGTGCGGATAAACCTCGGCGTTGATCAGCGCGATCAGCGCGTCGATCACCACGCGGCGGATGCCGGAGAAACCCCGGCTGAGGCTGTTGACCTTGAGCACCATGATCAAACGCACCAACTCATCGCTGATCGGCTGGCCGACACCAGCGGCGTGGGACAGCACCAGCGAACGCTGCAGGTTTTCCAGGTCTTCGCTGGCGATGCGGGTCGAAGCCAGCAGGCCGAAACCGGTGTTGATGCCGTAGGCGGTGCGGTTCTCGGCGAGAATCTGCTCGACGCAGGCCACGCTGGCCTCGATCTGCGCGGAGGCGCTGTGGTCGAGGGTCAGTTTGACCGGGTGTTGATAGACGTCACGCAATTGGGCCAGGCTCAGTTGGCCGGGAATCAGGTTCAGCGCAGTCATTAAAATGCTCCTTTTGAGAGTTTGTTATTGGCTCGCCAGTCGCTCCGGATAATTCCGTTGTCCGTCGCATTTCGCCTTTTGGACGATCCGCGCCTTGGCACGCTGGCGTTTTAAAAATCAGTGCAGATTCGGTAATACGTTGTGCAGCGAATTCGGGTCCTTCAAAACGCTCGCGGCGGCGGCGATATCCGGCGCCAGCCAGCGATCCTGATCGTAGGCCGGGACTGTTTCGCGCAGCAGGCGCCACGCCCGGTCAGTGCCCACGCCAAAGCGCTGTTCCTTGAGAAATTCAAACGCCTGCGCCGCCAGCAGATACTCGATGGCAAGAATCTGCGTGCAGTTTTCCAGAGCGCGGTGCAGCTTCAGCGCAGCGCTGGTGCCCATGCTCAGATGGTCTTCCTGCAACCCCGAGGTGACATAGTTGTCGAGCACGGCCGGTTGCGCCAGTTGGCGGTTCTCGGCACACAGCGAAGCGGCGACGTATTGCACGATCATCATCCCGGAGTTCACCCCCGGGTTGGCCACCAGAAACGCCGGCAGACCGCTGACGTGCGGGTTGACCAGACGATCGAGACGACGCTCGGCAATCGAGCCGATTTCAGCCATGGCAATCGCCAGCAGATCCGCCGCCATCGCTACCGACTGACCGTGCGGGTTGGCCTGCGACATCACCCGGAAGTTGTCCGGCGTGCCCAGCAGCAACGGGTTGTCGGTGCAGCCGTTGAGCTCGGCTTCGACCTGTTTGATCGCGTGCGCCAGTTGATCACGCGCCGCGCCGTGCACCTGCGGGATCGAACGAATGCTCAGCGCATCCTGAGTACGAATGCCTTGGCTCGCCGCGATCACCTCACTGCCGTCGAGCAAGGCCCGCAGGTTGATCCCGACCTGCTGCATGCCCGGGTGTGGCTTGAGCGCGATGATCTCCGCATCGAACGCGGCGATCTGCCCGCGCTGCGCTTCGAAACTCATGGCGCCGATCACGTCGGCCCACTGCACCAGCCGCGTCGCATCGGCAATCGCCAGGCAGCTGAGGCCGGTCATGCACGGGGTGCCGTTGACCAGGCACAAACCGTCCTTCGCACCGAGCTGCACCGGTTGCAGGCCTTCTTCGGCCAGCGCCTGTTGCGCCGAGGTGATCTGTCCGCGATAGCTGACATTACCGACGCCCAGCAGGGCGATGCCGATGTGCGCCATGTGCGTCAGGTAACCCACCGAGCCTTGCGCCGGCACTTGCGGGGTGATGCCGCGATTGAGCAACGCCAGCAGCGCTTCGACCACACGGCGATGAATGCCGGACTTGCCGTGACTGTAGTTGTGGATTGCCGCGCAGAGGATCGCGCGAGTTTGTTCGTCAGGCAGCACCGGGCCGACGCCACAGGCGTGGCTGAGCAGGGTGTTGCGCGAGAGCTGGCTGAGTTGTTCGTCTTTCAGCGAGACGTTGGACAGGCCACCCAGACCGGTGTTGACGCCGTAAGCGCGTTCGCCGCTTTCGACGATGCGCTGGACGATGCCCTGAGCGTTTTCGATGCGCGCCCAGGTTTCGCCCGACAGCTCCAAAGTGGCGCCGTGACGGGCGACGGCGACCACGTCCTGCCAACGCAGGGGGTTACCGGTGATGATGATTTTTTCAGCCTGGGACATCTAAAACCTCATGCCTATTCTGTTGATACACCAACCTGTGGCGAGGGAGCTTGCTCCCGCTGGACTGCGAAGCAGGCCCAAAATTTTTGCGACCGCTGCGCGCTCGAGCGGGAGCAAGCTCCCTCGCCACAAAAGCTGTCTCACCACAAAATCTGTCAAACCACCGCCGCCCGCCGCTGCACGAACCGGTCGACATACTCATCCGCCGGCGAATGCAGGATCTCTCTCGGGGTGCCGACCTGAATCAGGCGGCCGTCCTTGAGGATCGCGATGCGGTTGCCGATGCGCACGGCCTCGTCGAGGTCGTGGGTGATGAAGACGATGGTCTTGTGCAGGGTCTTTTGCAGCTCCAGCAACTGGTCCTGCATCTCGGCGCGGATCAACGGATCCAGCGCACTGAACGCTTCGTCCATCAGAATAATGTCGGTGTCCGCCGCCAATGCACGGGCCAGGCCCACGCGCTGGCGCATGCCGCCGGAGAGCTGGTGCGGGTATTTGTTTTCGTAGCCCTTGAGGCCGACGGTGTTGATCCAGTGCAAGGCGCGCTCGTTGCACAGTTGCTTGCTCTCGCCGCGCACTTTCAGGCCGTAGGCGACGTTTTCGATCACGGTCTTGTGCGGCAGCAGGCCGAAGCTCTGGAACACCATGCTGATCTTGTGCCGGCGAAATTCGCGCAGCGCTTCCATGTCGTATTGCAGGATGTCCACGCCATCGACCAGTATCGCGCCGCTGGTGGGGTCGATCAGGCGATTGAAGTGGCGCACCAGAGTGGATTTACCCGAGCCGGACAGGCCCATGATCACGAAGATCTCGCCAGTGCCGATACTCAGCGACAGGTCGTTGACCCCGACCACGCATCCGGTCTCGTTGAGCACCTGATCCTTGGTCTTGCCCTGGCCGACCATCGCCAGTGCATCCTTGGCGCGGTTGCCGAAAATCTTGAAGACGTTTTTGACTTCGATCTTGCTCACGGTTGCGTTGCTCATTTGCTCACCTCATGCCGTGGCCGACCGTACGCCTGAGTAATGCGGTCGATGACCACCGCGAGAATCACGATCGCCAGACCGGCTTCGAGGCCGCGTCCGACGTTGAGGGTCTGAATCCCCACCAGCACGTCTTCACCCAGACCACGGGCGCCGATCATCGAGGCGATCACCACCATCGACAGGGCCATCATGGTGGTCTGGTTGATCCCGGCCATGATGCTCGGCAGGGCCAGCGGCAGTTGCACGCCGAACAGTTGCTGCCAGCGGTTGGCACCGAAAGCGTTGATCGCTTCCATCACTTCGCCGTCGACCTGGCGGATGCCCAGATCAGTCAGGCGGATCAGCGGCGGCGCGGCGTAGATCACCGTGGCGAAAATCGCCGGGACTTTACCCAGACCGAACAGCATCAGCACCGGAATCAGGTACACGAAGCTGGGCATGGTTTGCATGATGTCGAGCAGCGGCATCAGCACCGAACGCAGGCGATTGCTGCGCGCCGAGAGAATCCCCAGCGGAATGCCGATCAGTACCGATATGATCGTCGCGACCATCATCAGCGCCAGGGTCTGCATGAGTTTGTCCCACAGGCCGACAGCGCCGACGAGGAACAGCAGACCGACGATGACCGCAGTCGTGACGACTTTACGCGTGGCGTGCCAGGCGACGACGCCGACGATCGCCAGCATCAACCACCACGGCGCCGCACGCAGCAGGCCTTCGAGGTTGACGATGGCCCACAGCAGCGTGTCCGAGATGTGGCGAAACACATCACCGTAGTTGGTGACCAGCGCATCGACCCAACCGTTGACCCAGTCGGCGATGGAAAAGGTAAATCTTTCGGGAAACATAAGCGGCTCTCAATCAGAAATCTCAATCAAGCGATTTACGGCATATCTCCCGGCCAGCCTCACGGTTGACCGGGAGGTATCGACCTACAGCGCCGCGTCGATTTTTTTGGCTGCGTCGTCACTGACCCACGCATGCCAGACTTCAGGATGTTCCTTGAGGAAGATTTTCGCCAGCTTCGGCGACTCGATACGTTCCTTCGCCATGCGTCCCAGGTTCTGGTTCAGCAGGTCGATCGGCAGGTTGACCTTTTCCAGCACGGCCACCAGTTCCGGGGCTTGCTCGTGGAAGGTTTTCGACAGACCGACCTTGATGCTCAGGCTCTTGTCGACGCCCGGTTTTTCTTCGAGTTTGACCGCATCGATCTGGCCCATCAGCGGGGTTGGCGTCCAGTAGTAGAACAGGATCGGCTCGCCACGCTTGTAGCTCGACAGCACCGCCGCATCCAGCGCCGGGCCGGTGCCCGGACGGAAGTTGGTGTAGCTGTTTTCCAGGCCGTAGCTCTTGAGCATTTCGCTGTTGTCCAGCTCGCAGGTCCAGCCGGCCGGGCAGTTGTAGAAGCGGCCCTTGGACGGCTCTTCGGCGTCTTTGAAAATGGCCGCGTATTTGCCCAGATCGGCGATGTTTTTCAGGTCCGGGGCTTTCGGCTCAAGCTTGCGCTTGGCGTCGCCTTCGATCACGTAGCGCGGCACGTACCAGCCTTCGACCGCACCAACGATCGGCGCGCCGACACCGACAACCTTGCCGGCCTTCTCGGCTTTGTTCCAGACCTCGCTGCGGCCGACCCACTCTTCGGCGAACACTTGAATGTCGTTGCTGCTCAGGGCGTTCTCCATGGTGATGGAGTTGCCCGGCAGGCTGTCGGTCTTGCAGTCGTAGCCTTTCTCCAGCACCACTTGCAGGACGTCGGTCAGCAGCATGCCGCTTTCCCAGTTCAGGCCGGCAAACTTCACCGGTTTGCCCGATTCGCACCAGCCAGCCGCCTGAGTCGCACCGGCACTGGCCAACAGGCCCATGGACAGCAATGTGGTCAGCAGGGTCTTGTTCGATTTCATTGTCGCGACGCTCCTAATCATGAATTGGCTTACGGCAGTTCAAGAGGCATCCAGCCCTGTCCACGTCCAGTCAGGCCTGCGCCGCAGCGCGACTGGCCCCACTTTTTTCAGGTTGTACATCGCTGTTCTGCTCGACCGGCAGAATCAGGTGATCGGGCACCGAGCCGTGCCATTTTTTCGCGCACAGGTAATACAGCGCGGCAGGCAACACCAGACCGATGATCCAGGAGATATCCACATCACCGAGGGCCGCCACCAGCGGGCCGGTGTAGAACTTGGTGGAGATGAACGGCAACTGCACCAGCACACCGAACACATAGATGCTGATCCCGAGCAGGTTCCAGCGCCCGTAACGACCGTTCGGATCGGCCAGCGCAGGCACGTCGTAGCGCTCGCGGGTGATGCAGTAGTAGTCGACCAGGTTGATCGCGCTCCACGGCGTGAAAAACGCCAGCAGGAACAGAATGAAAGACTTGAACGCACCGAGGAACGAGTGCTGACCGAGCAAGGCGATCAGGGTGGCCGCACTGACGATCACCAGCACGAACACCAGACGCTGCAGGCGCGAGACCGTCAGGTGGCCACGGAAGCCGCTGATGATGGTCGCGATGCACATGAAGCTGCCATAGGAGTTCAGCGTCGAGATGGTCACCTTGCCGAACGCGATGCTGAAGTACAGCAGCGCGGCGGTGGCCCCGGTGCCGCCCAGCCCGACGATGTAGGCCACTTCGTGACCGGCGAACTGGCCGTTGGCCGAAGCTGCCGCGAACACGCCGAGGACCATCGCCACCTGCGCGCCGATGACCGAACCTGCGCCAGCGGCAAAGAAGGTTTTCACCGAGGAAATCTTGCTCGGCAGGTAACGCGAGTAGTCCGCCACATAAGGGCCGAAAGCGATCTGCCAGGACGCCGCGAGTGACACCGCCAGCAGGAAGCTGCTCCAGCTGAAGTGGCGAATTTGCAGGAGTGCGCCAACGTCCACCTGGCTCAGCAGGCGGCTGAACAAATACACAAAGGCAATCACGCCAATCACACTGGCGACCCGGCCGATCCAGTGGATCACCCGATAGCCAAGCACCGTGACCAGCACGATGACACTGGCGAACAGCAGGATGCCCACGGTGTCGCTGACGCCAAACAACTGGCCCAGCGCCTGACCGGAAAGCACCGTACCGGTGGCGGTGAAACCCAGGTACATCAGGCACACCAGCACGATCGGGATCGCCGCACCGTACACGCCAAATTGCACGCGGCTGGAAATCATCTGCGGCAGGCCCAGCTTCGGCCCTTGCGCCGCATGCAGCGCCATCACGCCACCGCCCAGCAATTGCCCGAGCAACAGACCGATCAACGACCAGAACACATCACCGCCCAGCACCACGGCCAGGGCCCCGGTGACAATCGCAGTGATTTGCAGATTCGCACCCATCCACAGGGTGAACTGGCTAAACAGACGACCGTGTCTTTCCGCTTCCGGGATGTAGTCGATCGAACGCCTTTCGATCAACGGTTTGTTGCTTGCACGATCAGGGGTTACAGCCATGATTCAACCTCTGTGGATTGTTTTAATTGTTCACTGAGCTTCGGTAGGGCTGCTTTTCTGTGGGAGCGAGCTTGCTCGCGAATTGGCCAGCACATTCAACATCTGTGCTGGCTGACAGATTGCTTTCGCGAGCAAGCTCGCTCCCACATAAAGCCAAAGCGTGTTACTTGCCGCCGGTAATCATCGGCAGGTTCAGCCCCTGCTCCTTGGCGCAGTCGATAGCGATCTGGTAACCGGCATCGGCGTGACGCATGACACCGGTGGCCGGGTCGTTGTGCAGGACGCGGGCAATGCGCTCGGCCGCTTCGTCGGTACCGTCGCAGACGATTACCATGCCCGAGTGCTGGGAGAAGCCCATGCCGACACCGCCACCGTGGTGCAGGGACACCCAGGTCGCGCCGCTCGCGGTGTTGAGCAGAGCGTTAAGCAGCGGCCAGTCGGAGACCGCGTCGGAACCGTCCTGCATCGATTCGGTTTCACGGTTCGGGCTGGCTACCGAGCCGGAGTCGAGGTGGTCGCGACCGATGACGATCGGCGCCGACAGCTCGCCGCTGCGCACCATTTCGTTGAACGCCAGACCGAGCTTGGCGCGCAGGCCCAGACCGACCCAGCAAATACGTGCCGGCAGACCCTGGAAGCTGATGCGCTCGCGGGCCATGTCCAGCCAGTTGTGCAGGTGGGCGTCGTCCGGGATCAGCTCTTTGACTTTGGCGTCGGTCTTGAAGATGTCCTGCGGATCACCCGACAGCGCCGCCCAGCGGAATGGACCGATGCCACGGCAGAACAGCGGACGGATGTAGGCCGGGACGAAGCCCGGGAAGTCGAACGCGTTTTCCACGCCTTCTTCCTGCGCCATCTGACGGATGTTGTTGCCGTAGTCGAAGGTCGGAATGCCTTGCTTCTGGAAGTCCAGCATGGCTTTGACGTGGACCGCCATCGATTGCTTGGCGGCTTTGATCACGGCCGCCGGCTCGGTCTTGGCACGAGCGCGGTACTCTTCCCAGGTCCAGCCCGCCGGCAGGTAGCCGTTCAGTGGGTCGTGGGCGCTGGTCTGGTCGGTGACCATGTCCGGGCGCACGCCACGCTTGACCAGTTCCGGCAGGATTTCTGCCGCGTTGCCCAGCAGCGCGATGGAAATCGCTTTGCCTTCGGCGGTGTATTTGGCGATGCGCGCCAGGGCGTCATCGAGGTCTTTGGCCTGCTCATCGACGTAGCGGCTTTTCAGGCGGAAATCGATGCTCACCTGCTGGCATTCGATGTTCAGCGAGCAGGCACCGGCCAGGGTGGCGGCCAGTGGCTGGGCACCGCCCATGCCGCCGAGACCGGCGGTCAGCACCCACTTGCCCTTGAGGTTGTCGTTATAGTGCTGGCGACCGGCTTCGACGAAGGTTTCGTAGGTGCCCTGAACGATGCCCTGGCTGCCGATGTAGATCCAGCTGCCGGCGGTCATCTGGCCGTACATGGCCAGGCCTTTGGCGTCGAGTTCGTTGAAGTGTTCCCAGCTCGCCCAGTGCGGCACCAGGTTGGAGTTGGCGATCAGTACGCGCGGGGCGTTGCTGTGAGTCTTGAACACGCCGACCGGTTTGCCCGACTGCACCAGCAGGGTTTCGTCGTCATTGAGGTGGGTCAGGCTCTCGACGATCTTGTCGTAGCACTCCCAGTTACGCGCCGCGCGACCGATACCACCGTAAACCACCAGCTCTTTCGGGTTCTCGGCCACTTCCGGATCGAGGTTGTTCATCAGCATGCGCAGCGGCGCTTCGGTCAGCCAGCTCTTGGCGGTCAGCTTGTTGCCGCGCGATGCACGGATTTCGACGTCACGTCTCTTTGTATAAACGGCAGTTGTAGGCTTATTGTCAGTCACGAAAAAGACTCCTCAGCGATCAATTCAAACCAACCCTGGCAGTGGGCAAGCAGCCTGTGCGCCTCAATGCGCGACAAGCGAATCAGTGGACGCTGCGGACTTATACGCATACGTCTTTACTTGTACATACAAGCATATGCAATCAAGCGGCCAACTTGCTGGCGGGCAGTTCAGGAAAATTTCGGACAGCGCTGGAGAGCGCCTGACACAAGGGTTGTGGCGTGGATGAAATTTTTTGCAGGGAGGAAATGAGGTGGCGGCGGATCGTTACGAACCCGTGGTTTTGCGCCACGCTGGGGCGTTCGGTAACAAGTTGGTGCGTGAAGGGAAACAGTCTGCGTGAACGCAAATGTGGCGAGGGAGCTTGCTCCCGCTGGAGGCCGAAGGACTCCCATTCCGGCATTTACCGAAGTGGGGCTGCTTCGCAGCCCAGCGGGAGCAAGCTCCCTCGCCACAATGTGTTTTATATGAGCAGGATAATCAGCGCGCTGTCAGCTCGATCACGCAGCACGGAGCATTGACGGCCACTTCAACCAGACCGCTGTTACCGTCCAGTTGCACACAATCATGTCGGCCCAGTTGCGCGACGCTGTCAGCGACTTTCGCCTCAAGCAACTCACTGACACTGAACACCACCACCGTCCCCGCCGAGCTGAAGAACCGCTGCTCGCCGTCCAGCCACTGCAAGCGCGCGCTGTAACGCTGTGGCGCGTAGATCAGGTTGAAGTCGCGGATCGCGCCGCCGAGCAAGGTGCAGGAGACCTGGCTTTCGCCGCTGAACGCAAACGGGTCGAGCGGTAACAGTGGGCGCGTGTCATCACCGTCGACACACAGGGTCATGCCATCGCCCTGCAACACGGTGATCACCCGCTGATAACCGCTGAAGGTGGAGAAACCACCGGACTCGGCGATGTCGGCGATCGACAGGCGCCAGCCGAACCCCTCCAGGCCTGCGCCTGCATCGCGGGTGATTTCTTCAGTGCTGCCGCCGCCGTTTTTCCACGGCATGCGCGGGTAGCCTTCGGCGCGTAAAACTTTCAGTGCACTCATTTATGAAAGCGTCCTTCCAGACGATGACGGGAACCTGGGTGGATCAGGCGCGCCGCAGTCACCGGCTGCCGCCCTGACCAAGTGCGGCGACGGATCAGCAGGCACGGCTCGCCTTTTTCGATCTGCAGCAACTTGCACTCGGACGGCTCGGCGAGGATCGCTTCAACCACGTGCTCGCCTTCGGTCAACGGCGCGACCTGATTGAGATAGGCGTAAGGGGTCTGCAGGGTGAAGTCCTGCTTGAGGTAATCCGGGGCGACCAGTGCGTTGACGAAACGGTCTTCGATTTGCACCGGAATATCGTTTTCGTAATGCACGATCAGCGAGTGGAAGACCTTCTGCCCTTCGCGCATGTCCAGCGCCAGCGCGCGCTCGGAACCGGCGGCCTCTTCTTCGAGGGTGATCACCTGGCAGGTGTGGCGATGGCCACGGGAGGCGATTTCGTCGGCGATGTTGTGCACTTCGAACAGCGCGGACTGGCTCTTCGGTTCGGCGACAAACGTACCGACACCTTGCATACGCACCAGCAGACCGTCGGCGGTCATCTCGCGCAGGGCGCGGTTGATGGTCATGCGGCTGAAACCGAGCTGGCTGACCAGTTCGCTTTCCGATGGCACGCGGTAGTGCGGTGGCCAGTTACCGCTGTCGATCTGCTGGGTGATCATCTGTTTGACGCGGGCGTACAAGGGCGCCGGACTGTCGCCCAGGTTCGCGGCCAACGGAGAGACTGGAGGCGGAGTCGGCACGGTTGATCCCTGTTTATTGGCTGAAAGTTGCTAGCTTGCCGGAGTTTACCGGGCAGGCAAACGTCTGTATATGTATATACAAATAACACACGATGGGGTGCTGAACCATGTCCGCCTTCTTTGCCGAACGCGCGCTGCTGCCTAACGGATGGGCCAACAATGTACGTCTTGAGGTCAGCGCCGATGGCCTGCTGACCCGAATCCTGGCCGATTCCACCGCAGACGGCGCCGAGCGGCTGAGCGGTCCGCTGCTGCCGGGGATGCCCAATCTGCACTCCCACGCCTTCCAGCGCGCGATGGCCGGGCTGGCCGAAGTGGCCGGTAATCCGAACGACAGTTTCTGGACCTGGCGTGACCTGATGTATCGGCTGGTCGGAAAAATCAGCCCGGAGCAACTCGGCGTCATTGCCCGTCAGCTGTACATCGAAATGCTCAAGGCCGGTTACACCTCGGTCGCCGAATTCCACTACGTGCACCACGACAACAACGGTCAGCCGTATGCCGATCCGGCCGAGCTGGCGCTGCGCATCAGTCAGGCCGCAAGCGACAGCGGCATCGGCCTGACCCTGCTGCCGGTGCTCTATAGCCACTCGGGTTTCGGCGGTCAGATGCCGAACGATGGCCAGCGCCGCTTCATCAACAGCAGCGAAAACTACCTGAAGCTGCAATCGCGCCTGCAACCCCTGCTGGCGCAGCAAAAAGCCCAATCGCTGGGTCTGTGCTTCCACTCGTTGCGCGCGGTTACCCCGCAGCAGATCAGCGAAGTATTGGCCGCCAGCGACAAGCAATGCCCGGTGCATATCCACATCGCCGAACAGCAGAAGGAAGTCGATGATTGCCTGAGCTGGAGCGGCCGCCGTCCATTGCAGTGGCTGTACGAAAACACCGAAGTCGATCAGCGCTGGTGTCTGGTCCACGCGACTCACGCCAACCCGGAAGAAGTCACGCTGATGGCCAAGAGTCGTGCCATCGCCGGCCTGTGCCTGACCACCGAAGCCAACCTCGGCGACGGGATTTTCCCGGCGGTGGATTTCCTCGCTCAGGGCGGCCGCATGGGCATCGGATCCGATAGCCATGTGTCGCTCAGCGTGGTCGAAGAGTTGCGCTGGCTGGAATACGGTCAGCGGCTGCGCGACCAGCGGCGTAACCGTTTGTATGGCGCGGATCAGCCGATGGTCGGGCGCACGCTATATGACGCGGCACTGGATGGCGGCGCCCAGGCTTTGGGACAGCCGATCGGTGCGCTGGAAGTCGGCAAGCGTGCGGACTGGATCGTGCTCGACGACAATGACCCATATCTGGCCACGGCCAGTGGTGACGGGATCTTGAATCGCTGGTTGTTTGCCGGTGGCGATCGGCAGGTGCGCGACGTGCTGGTCAACGGCCAATGGGTGGTGCGTGACGGGCGGCATGCCGGCGAAGAGGAAAGTGCTAGAGCCTTCACCCAGGTTCTGCGCGAACTTTTGGGCTGACACAAAACAAAAATGTGGGAGCGGGCTTGCTCGCGAAAGCGGTGTAGCAGTCAATATTTCAATCGACTGATACGCCCTCTTCGCGAGCAAGCCCGCTCCCACATTTGATCTTCGGTGATGCTTAATTCGAGGTCTTGGCCATCTGCCGATCCGACGCCCGCCAGATCAGGCGCGTGGTGTCGTAACCCTGCTGCCGCGCCTTGCTCAGCAACTCTTCACGCACTTCAGCGTTGACGGTTGGCGTGCGCGACAGCAGCCACATGTACTTGCGACTCGGATCGCCAACGATGGCGGTCTTGTAGTCATCGCTGACGTACAGCACCCAGTATTGCCCCTTCGCCACACCCGGAATCAGCCGCGAGAACCAGGTATCGAACTCGACCCACAACTTGTCGGTCTTGCCCGGCACCTGTGGATAAGCCGTACCCTTGACCTCTTCCCACTGCCAGTCGGCCGTCAGGCAACGGTTGAGCACATCGACGTTGCCGTTGGTCTCGAGCGTGTAATGGGCCTCGGATTGCGCACAGTTGCGCTGGAAGTACATCGGCATCCGCGCCAGTTCGTACCAGGTACCCTGGTAACGCTTGAGGTTGACCTCGTGGGCCGTCTTGGGCGCCAGCGGATCTTCACCGTGCGTGGCGCAGCCGGCCAGTACCAGGCCGGCAAAAAGGACAAGCAATAACCGCTTCATTGTTTTTCTCCCGTGGGCGCACAGCCCCGGTTTACTTCAGGCCTTGGCCGGAAAACATCAGCACTTTGTCACCGGCGTACTGCACGCTGATAAAGCTGTTCTTGTCGCCCCAGGTGCAACTGGACATGCCGAGCGCGCCCGAGCAGTCGGTAGGTTTGCCGAGCAACGTCTCGACTTCGGCCTTGGCCATGCCGGCCGACAGTTTCGAGTAGTTTTCCTGATTGACCTTGCTGCATGCGGCGAGCAGCACGCAAAAGGTCAGAAGGGCGATAGATCGCAGCGACATGAAGTAACTCCTGGAGCGGAAGGGGGATGGCATGGGGCCAACCAGAAGCTTAGAAGAGAAAACCCTCATCTGGTTCCCTTCAGAAATGGCTATTTATTGCTCCGCTCGTCTGGCTTTTGCCGATAAATCAGACACTTTGCAGGGCTTCTGAGCATTTCGTCGCTTTTCACAAAAGCCCCCTAATCTTTGGCGCGCCGAGGCCGAAATAAGAGCAGCGCAAAGCCCCCGAGTGTGGCAAATTGCCGCCCTTTCTCGACCAGCCCCTTCGCGGTAGTTCATTCGATGACCAGAAACATGAAATTCAGCCACAAGATCTTGTTGGCTGCCGCCCTTGTGGTGGCCGTTGCATTCGCCTGTTTCATTTTGTTCAACGACTATCGACAACGCGAAGCCCTGAGCAGCAGCACCGAAGCCTCGATGCAGGAGCTGGGCAGCCTGACCACCAGCAACATCCAGACCTGGCTGGAAAGCCGCATCCAGTTGCTGCAATCGCTGTCGCAACAGGTCGCCGCCGACGGCAGCGCCCCGGCCAGCCTCAAACGCATCATCGACCTGCCCGCCTACACCGGCAATTTCCAGCTCAGCTACTTCGGCGGCGCTGACGGCGTAATGTTCTCGGTGCCCGCCGGCAACCGCGCGCCGGACTACGACCCGCGCGCCCGTGGCTGGTACAAGGCGGCCAACAGCGCGCAGCAGACCATCGTCACCGAACCCTACATCGCCGCGTCGTCGGGCAAACTGGTGATCACCGTCGCCACCCCGGTGCAGCGCCAGGGCCAGATGATCGGTGTGGCCGGCGCGGATATCGACCTGACCAGCGTCAGCGCGATCATCAACTCGCTCAACTTTGGTGGCCACGGCCATGCGTTCATCGTCAGCGCCGATGGCAAGATCCTGATTCACCCGGACAGCAAACTGGTTCTGAAAACCCTCGCCGAGGCTTATCCAAACGGCGCACCGAAAGTCAGCCCGGGCCTGAAAGAAGTCGAATTCGACGGCAAGACCCAACTGATCTCGTTCACCCGCGTCAACGGCGTGCCGTCGGCTGACTGGTACGTGGCGCTGGTGCTGGACAAAGACACCGCGTTCTCGATGCTCAGCGAATTCCGCACCTCGGCGCTGATCGCCATGGCGATCGCGGTGGTGATCATCATCGCCCTGCTCGGCATGCTGATTCGCGTGCTGATGCAGCCGCTGCTGACCATGGGTCGCGCCATGCATGACATCGCCGAAGGCGAAGGCGACCTGACCAAGCGCCTGGTGATCCACGGCCACGACGAGTTCGGCGCGCTGGGCCTGTCGTTCAACCGCTTCGTCGAGCGTATTCACACCTCGATCCGCGAAGTGTCCTCGGCCACCGGCCAAGTCAACGAAGTCGCCCTGCGCGTGGTCGCCGCGTCGAATTCGTCGATGTACAACTCCGATCAGCAAGCGACCCGCACCAACAGCGTGGCCGCGGCGATCAACCAGCTCGGCGCCGCCGCTCAGGAAATCGCCCAGAACGCCGCCCTCGCCTCGCAGCATTCGAGCGACGCGCGCAGCCTGGCGGTCGACGGCCAGCAGGTTGTGGATAAAACCATTCAGGCCATGCAGCAGCTGTCGGCAAAAATCAGCGACTCCTGCGGCAACATCGAAACCCTCAACAGCAACACGGTGAACATCGGGCAGATTCTGGAAGTGATCACCAGCATCTCGCAACAGACCAACCTGCTGGCGCTCAACGCCGCGATCGAAGCGGCCCGCGCCGGTGAGGCTGGCCGTGGTTTCGCCGTAGTTGCTGACGAAGTACGCAACCTCGCACACCGTACCCAGGATTCGGCGCAGCAAGTGCAGAAGATGATCGAAGAACTGCAGGTCGGCGCACGCCAGGCAGTCAGCATCATGACCGAGAGCCAGCGCGAGAGCGAAAGCAGCGTCGGCATCGCCAACCAGGCCGGCGAACGTCTGGGCAGCGTGACCCAACGCATCGGCGAGATCGACGGGATGAACCAGTCGGTGGCTACCGCGACCGAAGAGCAGACCGCGGTGGTCGAGTCGATCAACGTCGACATCAACGAGATCAACACGCTGAACCAGGAAGGTGTCGAGAACCTGCAGGCAACCTTGCGTGCGTGCTCGGATCTGGAGCAGCAGGCGGCACGGTTGAAGCAGCTGGTAGGCAGCTTCAGGATCTAAGGCGCGGCCACTGGCCTCTTCGCGAGCAAGCCCGCTCCCACAGGTTTTTGTGAACGACACAGATCCCCTTTGGGAGGCAGCCTGCTGGCGATGACGGCGTTAGCGACGATTGAATTTTGAGTTGAAATACGCTGGTCAGCTCGCAATGACGCAGGACTGAATTAAGACTAAACTCAGTCCTGTTCAATTTGGCGAGACTCAACCATGAAGCTTTCATCGCAAATCAAACCGATCAGCTACCTCAAAAGTCATACAGCGGAGATCGTCAAGTCGATCACTGAAAGCCGTGAGCCATTGGTCATCACCCAAAATGGTGAAGCCAAGCTTGTAGTTATGGACGTGAAAAGCTTTGAGGAGCAGGAAGACACAATGGCTTTGCTGAAGCTATTGGCAATGGGCAATCGGGAGATTGAGGAAGGCAAGTATCGAGACGCTGAGGATGTTTTCGCGGACTTGGACAGGGCCGACCATCAATGAGTTTAAAGGTCGTTATTCTTCAGTCCGCACAGACAGATCTCAAAGAACTCCGGACCTACCTTATCAAACAGTCCTCGAGTCAGACGTGGCAGAGTACCTACGCTAACCTCAAGAACGCCATTCTTGGTCTCGCAGACCTTCCTTATTCCGGTTCAATCCCCGAGGAAATCGAGAAGCTCAACCTTGGTCAATACCGACAAATCATTTCCGGGATGAACCGAGTCATTTATGAAGTCAGAGAAAAAATCGTCTTCGTTCATATCATTGTCGACTCAAGAAAAAGCCTGCCTTCACTTTTGATGAAGAGACTGTTGAACGGCAATCCTTGAACTCAAAAAATCAGAACCGTGACCCAGGCTGACTGAGAAACGCCAACTCCTCCGCCGTCGACTCCCGCCCCAACACCGCATTGCGATGCGGAAACCTTCCAAACCGCGCAATCACTGTCCGATGCCGCTCGGCATAATCCAGATTGTCGGCAAACACCGCCCGCTCGGCTTCCGGCTGTTCGGCCAGCAGAGCGATAAAGCGCGAAACGGCTTCGTTCTGCACCGAGAGGTTTTCGCAGTGTTCGAACACCAGATAAATGAATACCCGCTGGATCGGCTTCAACTGCCGATCGAAATCCGCAGCAATGCCCTGCGCGACGAGCTTCTGCGCGCGCAGATCACCGGAAAAGGCTTTGGGAGAGTCGCGAAAAATCATTCGCGGCAGTTGATCGAGCAACAGCACCAGCGCCAGCCAACCTTCGGGACGTTGCGTCCACTCGGTCAATTCGCCAGCGAGGGCCTGATCGACAAAGACCCCGAAACGCTCACGCGCTTCGAGGTCTTGGCTGTCTTTCTTGCCGAACCACAACTTGCCCTTGTCAGCCGCAATCTCGTCCGGTGATTCGGCGTGTCCGAACCACCAATCGAGCAACGGCTGCCAGGGCGCGTTCATGGCTTATTCCTTGTGGTAAGCCGTGGCGCGGGCGACTTCTTCTTTCGAGCCGAGGAACACCGCTACACGCTGGTGCAGGCCTTCGGGCTGAATGTCGAGGATGCGCTGGTGGCCGTCGGTGGACGCGCCGCCAGCCTGTTCCACCAGGAACGACATCGGGTTGGCTTCGTACATCAGACGCAGTTTGCCGGGCTTGGATGGCTCACGGCTGTCGCGTGGGTACATGAACAGACCGCCACGGGTCAGGATGCGGTGTACGTCGGCCACCATCGCGGCGACCCAGCGCATGTTGTAGTTCTTCTTCAGCGGGCCTTCTTCGCCGGCCAGCAGTTCGCTGACGTAGCGTTGTACCGGGGCTTCCCAGTGGCGCTGGTTGGACATGTTGATCGCGAATTCCTGGGTGGTTTCAGGAATGGTGATGTCTTCGTGGGTCAGCACGAAGCTGCCCATTTCGCGGTCCAGGGTGAAGCCTTTGACGCCGTCGCCCAGGGTCAGTACCAGCATGGTCTGCGGGCCGTAGATCGCGTAACCGGCAGCAACCTGCTGGGTGCCTGGCTGCAGGAAGGCTTTTTCGTTCAGCGCTTCGTTCTGGCTCAGGTATTCGTTCGGGCAACGCAGTACCGAGAAGATGGTGCCGACCGGGGCGTTGATGTCGATGTTCGACGAGCCGTCCAGTGGGTCGAAGACCAGCAGGTAGGCGCCTTTCGGGTATTTGCCCGGGATCTGGTAGGCATTGTCCATTTCTTCGGACGCCATGCCGGCCAGGTGACCGCCCCATTCGTTGGCTTCGAGCAGGATTTCGTTCGACAGCACGTCGAGTTTCTTCTGCACTTCGCCTTGGACGTTTTCAGTGCCCATGCTGCCCAGAACACCACCCAGGGCGCCTTTGGACACGGCGTGGCTGATCTCTTTGCAAGCACGCGCCACCACTTCGATCAGGAAGCGCAGATCGGCAGGAGTGTTATTGCTGCGGGTCTGCTCAATCAAATAGCGACTCAGGGTAACGCGGGACATGGACGGCTCCGGTGGAATGGGGGGCTAAAAACCCGCGCAGTTTACAGGGAGTCTGAAAACGTAGCGAGCGATGACGCCCGGTAACGTGCATTGGGGCGCAATTGCTTCCATCAGACGTGAACGGGTCGAGAGAGTTCAGGCACCGCATTCAGCGTAGTTCGAAACGGGACGGGTGGTGCATGCGGATCCGCGACCGATCTGAAATTCTTGTTGGTCGATCGGCCGCCTTCGCGAGCAAGCCCGCTCCCACAGTTGACCGAGTAGCCCTGGGGGACGCGATCAATGTGGGAGCGAGCCTGCTCGCGAATGGCGCGCAGCGCCAGCCATGCTCAGGAATTGGTCGGTGGCTTGCGCAACAGACTCGCCGCCATCGCCCCGAGGAACACCACGCTCACCAGCAACACCGCCCACAGGCCGATCTTCTTCCAGTTGGTCTCGGCCACCGCCGTTGTGGTTGCCGACGCAGCCTGCGTGACAACCACTTCGCCCTGCACCGTTGCCTTGCCCAGCGTCGCGAGTTTTTCCGCTTTGAAATCCGGAATCAGCGTGCTCAGCGGCAGGTTCGCGGTTTTCACCGACGGATTGCCCAGCGCCAGACTGTAAGGCCCTTCACCACGCGCAAGGAAAATCACCTGCGTCGCCCGCACCGCGTATTTCAGGCTCGGTGCCTGCTCGCCCAGACCACCGCCGCGCTCGTCCACGCTCAGTTTCAATTGCTGCACAGTCTGCCCGTACAACTGCAATTCGTTCTGCACCACGTCCTGGCCGTTCTGGGTCAGGCGATACAGCAAACCGTTGCTCAACGTCTGCCACGGCAGGCTGCTTTCGCGCCGGCCCGCTAGCGTGACCGGAGCCAGACTGTTCGGTTGCTTCAGCTCGACCTGCACCCGCTCGACATTCAGCCCCATCGGCAATTGCCAGATGTACTCGCCGGACTGGGTGCTGCTGCCCGCCAGCGCTTGCGACCAGACCAACGGCAGCGGCACGTTGCGTGGATCGCTGCTTTTCAATTGTGCCGAAGTCAGGATCGGTGCCGACGTCGGCGCCTCCCACAACAGGCGCAGATAGCGTGCCGATTGCCCCGGCAGCGCGACCTCATGCTGTTCGATGCGCTCGTCGGAAAAGGTCAGCCGTGCCACCTGCCCCTCACCCCACGCCTGCCAATGCTGCAAGTCATCACTGGCCTCGATGCTGAAGCGCTGGAAGCCGTCACGCTCGCTGGTCCAGTCGAGAATCAGCTGCTGCAGCGGCGCCTTGATCGCGCTGGCATCGAGCAGCCAGCCACGCAGCACTTCTTCGCCGGCCTCCAACTGAGTCGACGGCTGCACCTCCACCAGCGTGCCGGTGGTGGTCGATTGCACGCGCACTTTCGGCGCACGCTCACTGGCATCGGCGGCGTTGTAGAGTGGGAACCACTTCACCTCATGCAACTGCCCGTCGTCGCGGGTCTGCGCCGATTCGCGGGCCAGGGCGTAGGCTTGCGGTTCACCGGCAGCGTTGAATATGCGCAGGTCGCTGAGATCGGTCTGGCGTGCCTGCAATTGCGCGCTCAACGGCAGGTCGAGGCGATACCACGGACCGTTGCCACTCACCGCCAGCGGCACCTGCGTGGCGAAGTCCGCCGGTTTTTCCAGGGCGCCGGCAGTCATCACCACACCCAGCGCCAACCACCCCAGATTCAGCATGCGACTCAAGATGAAACTCCTTCGGTGTCCGGGACGGGTTTGTCCGCCGCCGGTTCGGCTTCGACGCGTTTCGGTGGCAGCGGTGCAAAGTAGCCCACCACCAGCAGCAACACACCGACGCCGATAAACGAGACGATCCGGGCGAGGCCGCCACGGTTGCTCAATTCGACAAAAATCAGTTTGGCCACCACCAGCGCAATCAGCGCCGCGCCGATCAGCCACACTTCGCGACGATGGCGCAGATGCCCGCCGATCATCAGACCCAGCGCCATCAGGGTCCAGACGATGGACAACCCGGCCTGCACCAGCATCGATTCGAGCAGCAGATCCAGCTCGAACGGAATCCCCGCCCAATGGTGTGCGGCGCGGGTCACCAGCGCGGTGCAGAAGGCGAACAGCGAAACCCCGGCGACCAGTTGCGTGGCGTACTCGGCGTAATCCTTGCGCAGGGCAAACTGCGTCACCGCATGACGCGACCACACGTAAACCCCGAACAAGGCGAACAGCAGGCCCAATTCCAGCGGGTTGATCAGCGGCACATACGGCAGCGGTTCGGCGTTGCCGTCGCTGACACCGTTGGCCAGCCAGAACCACGCCAGCATCAGCACTGCCAGTGGCGCGGCGGCGTACAAACGATATTCGCGAGGGAACGCTGCCACCGGCCACGGCCAGTTGCGCGGAGCCGCCGCCAACAGCAGATACAGGCTCGGCAGGATCGCCCAGCCCAGCCAGCGCCAGGCGTTGTATTGCTCGGACAACAGCAGCAGACCGTAGCGCAGCTCCAGCGCCAGTACGCCGATCAGCAGCCAGCAACCCAGCACATGCGCCGTGCTCAAGGCCCGAGCCGGCAGCATCGGTGCCAGACGCCGCAGGCTGAAGAAATGCACGGCGAACACCAATACCCACGCCAGCCAACCGAAATTCGCCGCTGGGTGATAACGCGCATGCCACGCCGCCAGCAACACCAGTCCCGCCGTCGGAATCAGTAAGGTGCAGAGCAGGCCCAACACCGGCCATTTCAGGCGCAGCGCCAACAGCGTCCACAACGCCACGCTCAGCGCAGCGACCAGCAGCAACAGCGTCGCCTGCAGATTCAACGGCGCAAAACGCAGCACCTCACTGACCCACGCCAACGCCCACCAACCGGCGCCCCACACCAGCAGCACTTCGGACAGGCGTTGCAAACTCAGCGCATCGAAGGCCGAGGCGTGATTGCCCAATTGCAGGCGCCAGGCACCGACCAGCGCGGCCAACCCCAGCACCAGCGGCGTCCAGAAGCCGCCATGGGCCAACGGCCGCAAACCTTCGCTGGACAGCGGCCCGAGCAACTCGGGGCCGGCCAACAAGAATGCCGTGCCGCCGATCAACTGCAACAACAGCCCAAAGACAAAACTCACGCGCTGTTTGAGGTACAGGCTGAGCCAGATGATCAACAGACCGCTGGCCGCCCAGACCGCGCTCGCTGTTTGCCACGGCAGCACGAACAGCACCGCCAGATTGATCAGCACCAACCCCGCCAGCAACACCACCGACAACCCGCGCAGCAGCCGCACATCGCCGCGCACCATCTCGTCGCGCGCCGCCAGCAGCATGCCGGCGATCAACGCCAGACCGATCAGGGATGCGCTGAGCAAACCGCTCCAACCGGCACTGAATACGGCCGCCGAATCCTCGCCCGCGCCTTGCAGGCGCAACAGGAACAGCGCGCCGCCGAGCAACTGCACGGCGAACGCGGTGAACAGGAACGTGCGCGATTGCAGGCGCAGGCCGACAAACAAGGTCACCAGCCCGGCCAAGGCCCAACTGATCGCTGTCGCCTGAACCAGGAAAAACAGCGGCGCCAACAAGTACAGGAACGTCAGGCCCAGTGCCGCCAGCACCGGAAGGCCCTGGCGCTCCCACGGCAAAGCCTGTTCCGGCGCGGCTTTTCGCAACTGATAGAAACTGAACAGCAACGCGATGCCGAGCATCAACGCCCCCAGCGGTGCGCCGTCGAGCAGGCTGCTTGTGCCGACCCGCAACTGGCTGAGGAACGCCAGCGCCGAACCCAGTTGCAGCAGCAAGGCAAAGGCCCGGGCGAACGGCCGATGCTGACGCAGACCGAGCCAGAAAATCCCCGCGCCCTCCACTGCCCACGCCGCCGAAGTCCAGCGCGCATCGAGGCCCAGCGGGATCGCCAGACTGGCGAAAATCACCCCCAGCGCCAGACAGGTTTCACCGAGCAGCAATGCGCGCCCGCCCATCAACACCCGGGCCAGACCCATGTAGATCACGCCCAGTGCGAGTGCGCTGAACGCGGCGGCGAACTCCAGGTGCTGCACCAGCGCAAACTGCAAGCCGAAGCCCACGATCGGCGGGCCGAACAGCATCGTGCCGTCAACGTAGTCGCCCTTGCGCGCCGACCACTGGAGCAGCGCCTCGCGATCGCCGTCCGCTGGCGCATCGGGCATGTCGAGCAGCTTGCGCCGGGCGAACAGCAGACCAATGGCCAGATACATCAGGAAGAACAGGATCAGGAACGGCTCGGTGCTCCACAGCAGCTCCGGGGCGTAGGAACGCAGGCCCCAGGCGAAACCGATACCGAACGTGCCGACGAACCCGATCAGGTTGAGCAGGCGCCAGGCCTTGAACCACGCAATGGCGAGAATGCCGGCATTGAGCAGCGCGAAATAGCTGAACAGCGCGACGTGGTTGCCCTCCCCGGTCGAGGTCAGGATCGGTGCGGCGAAACCGCCAAGCGCAGCGGCGGCGGCCAGTCCAAGAGCATCCTGAGTGATGGCGAGAATCGCCGAGAACACCGTGACCGCCACCAGCAGACCCAGCGCGGCGGACGGATCGAGCAGCGGATGCAGACGCATCGCCGCAAACACTGTCAGGTACAGCACCGCGATCCCGGTGCCTTGCAGGATCAGCGCATAGCTGTTGTTGCGTGTGCGCAGCCACCAGCCCAGCGCCAGCAGGGCCAACGCCGCCGCCGCGACGCTGGCGTAACGCAATTCGATTGGCACCACCATGCCTTCGGTGGCGTAGCGCAGCAGGAAGGCCAGACCGAAAAACAGCAGCACCACACCGACCCGCAGCACGGTGTTGCCGCCGAACAGCCAGTTGCGCGCAGCGCGGATGCCACGCTCGATCAGGTTCGGGCCACGAGGTTCGGCAGGTTGTGCGGGGGGTGATGGCTCGGCAGTGACGGCGTCCAGATGCCAGACATCGGCCGGCAGTGGCTGACTGGTTTCGCTGGCAGTGACGGTGATCGGTTCGAGTTCGGGCGGCAGCTCCCAGACCAGATCCGGCGCGTCGGCGGGTGCTTGTTCGGCGACGATGGCAGGCTCGCTGACCGGTTCCGCGCTTGCCGCTGGCACCGCGTGAGAGGGAGAGCCTTCCAGCAGATACAGGCGCTGCGCGACGCCTTGCAAGGCCACCTTCGTCTGTTCAAGTTGGCGCTGTTGCTCCGCAGTCTGCCTGCCGAGCTGGGCGATGCGCAGCGTTTGCCCGATCGCCAGCCCGAGCAGCGCACCCAGCAATGCGGTACTGAACGACTCGTCGAGCAGCCAGCCGAGCAACAGCCCGATCAACATGAACATCCATTGCATGGTCGATATCCCTAAGCAGCCCCAAGGCGGGGCGTATCCGGCGATTGCACAGTCTAGCCACAAACCCTTGTAGGAGTGAGCCTGCTCGCGATAGCGGTTTGTCAGTCAACGAAGCTGTTGAATGTGACGGCGCTATCGCGAGCAGGCTCACTCCTACATTGGATCAGTGGTGATTGAACAGCCCGGTAACCGGCGCTCAGTATATCGATCCGGCCCAACAAACGCTGGGCCTTGCGCACATTTGTTGCGAAAGATTACTCCAGCGCTTTCCAGATATCCGTCGCGTACTCGCGAATCGTCCGGTCTGAGGAGAACCAGCCCATGCGCGCCGTGTTGAGCACTGCCGAACGCCACCAGTTGTTGGAATCGTGCCAGTGCGCATCGACGCGCATCTGCGCTTCCCAGTACGAGTCGAAGTCGGCGCAGACCAGGAAGCGGTCGTAGTCCACCAGCGAATCGATCAGCCCGGTATAGCGCGACGTGTCGTCCGGTGAGAACACACCACTGCGGATCGCCTGCAGCACATCGTTCAGACGATGGGACGCAGCGATATCCGGCGCGGCGCTGAACTCGTGGTTCTGTTTACGCGCTTCGACCTGCTGCGCACTGAGGCCGAAGATGAACATGTGCTCGGCGCCGATGCGCTCGCACATTTCCACGTTGGCGCCGTCGAGGGTGCCGATGGTCAGTGCGCCATTGAGGCCGAACTTCATGTTGCTGGTGCCCGAGGCCTCGAAACCGGCCGTGGAAATCTGCTCGGACAAGTCCGCCGCCGGAATGATGCTCTCCGCCAGGCTGACGTTGTAGTTGGGCAGGAACACCACTTTCAGCAAGCCGCGTACGGTCGGGTCGTTGTTCACCACCCGGGCGATGTCGTTGGTCAGTTTGATGATCAGTTTGGCCTGGTGATAACTGGCCGCTGCTTTACCGGCGAAGATTTTCACTCGCGGTACCCAGTCGGTTTCCGGCTCGGCACGGATCGCCTGATACAGCGCCACGGTGTGCATCAGGTTGAGCAACTGACGCTTGTATTCGTGGATCCGTTTGACCTGCACGTCGAACATCGCCGCCGGGTTGACCGCAATCCCCAGCCGCTCGTGAATCAGGTAGGCCAGGGCCTTTTTGCTGTGCAGGCGCTGCTCGGCGAAGGCTTTGCGGAAGGCGGGTTTCTCGGCGAACGGTTCGAGGTCGAGCAAGCGTTCTTCCGGGTTATCCAGCACCTCCGGGCCGAGGGAGTCGACCAGCATCGAGGTCAGCTCGGAGTTGGCCTGGAACAGCCAGCGGCGGAAGGTGATGCCGTTGGTTTTGTTGTTGATCCGCTCCGGGTAGAGCTTGTGCAGTTCAGCGAACACGGTCTTGCGCATCAACTGCGTGTGCAGCCCGGACACGCCGTTGACGCTATGCGAACCGAGGAACGCGAGGTTGCCCATGCGCACACGGCGACCGTTGTCTTCCTCGATCAGGGAAACCGCGCGCAGCACGTCGAAATCGTGAATGCCTTTGGCCCGCAGCGAGTCGATGTGCTGGGCGTTGATCAGATAAATGATCTGCATGTGCCGCGGCAGCATGCGCTCCATCAGGCCCACCGGCCAGGTTTCCAGCGCCTCCGGCAGCAGCGTGTGGTTGGTGTACGACAGGGTGTCGACGGTGACTTGCCACGCCGCATCCCAGGCCACGTCGTAGACGTCGACCAGTTGGCGCATCAATTCGGCGACGGCAATCGAAGGGTGGGTGTCGTTGAGCTGGATCGCCGCGTGATCGCCCAGGGTCAGCACCGAGGTGTGCATGTTGCGATGGCGGCGCAGCAAATCCTGCAGCGAAGCGGCGACGAAGAAATACTCCTGACGCAGACGCAGCTCTTGCCCGGCTTCGGTGCTGTCGGCCGGATAGAGAACCCGGGAAATGCTTTCAGCCCGC
This sequence comes from Pseudomonas sp. 13B_3.2_Bac1, assembly GCF_025466205.1. NCBI lineage: Bacteria > Pseudomonadati > Pseudomonadota > Gammaproteobacteria > Pseudomonadales > Pseudomonadaceae > Pseudomonas > Pseudomonas sp. 13B_3.2_Bac1. Next base: position 134,166 of record NZ_JANLOG010000149.1, on the reverse strand, counting down.
GCGACTTCGGCGACGGCGCCCAAGTGGTCACCGGCGTTGAAGCGCTCCAGGTGCAGATCTTCCATCGCCCGGGCGCGCCACAGGCGCAGGGTGTTGACGCTCGCCCCGCGCCAGCCGACCACCGGTGTGTCGTAGGCAATCGCCCGCACGGTTTCCGCAGGCGACCAGACCTGTTTGGTCTTGCCGCTGGCATCGGTCACGGTTTCGACGCTGCCGCCGAAGCCGATGGAGTACACCACTTCCGGACGTTCGAACTCCCACGGGTTGCCGAAATCCAGCCAGTGCTCGGTCTGTTCCTGCTGCCAGCCATCGACGATGGCCTGACGGAACAGACCGTGTTCGTAGCGAATGCCGTAGCCGTGCCCGGCGATGCCGAGGGTCGACATGCTTTCCATGAAGCACGCCGCCAGACGCCCGAGGCCGCCGTTGCCGAGTGCCGCATCCGGCTCGAGCAGGCGGATCCGCTCCAGATCGACACCGAGTTCGGTCAGCGCTTCACGGGCGACGTCGAGCAGGCCGAGGTTGCTCAGGCTGTCGTAGAGCAAACGACCGATGAGAAATTCCAGCGAGAGGTAATACACCCGCTTCTGGCCTTTGCGGTAGATCTGCCGGGTGTGGTCCATCCAGTGCTCGACCATGTGGTCGCGCGCCGCCAGGGCAATGGCTTCGAACCAGTCATGGTCGAAGGCGTGATCCGGGTCTTTACCCACTGCATAGGTGAGCTTGGTCAGGACGGCATCGCGGAATGCGGCCACCTCTGCTTCGCGAACTAGTGGTTCTTGAGTCATCGATAGGACCTCGAGCGAGCGGGGAATTGTCTGAGCCTAGACGGTCTGACCGACGCTGGCGGCTCTGGTTCGGCAGTTTTTCTTGAGAGTGTGAGATCGCCCGGCATAACCCTGGCGAGCACGCTGATCGATGCATGGCCCGTGCCGGGTTAAGCGCCAATTTTGGCGGGCGATGAAAAAATCTGGCGAAAGGTTGTTCAAAAATCCACCAGTCCCGGTATGATCGCGCGCCCTGATGCACACGCCTGGTAACTCCCGATGATGAAGCCCAACCTGATTGCCGCCGCCGAGATCGATCGTCTCGATACGTGGGCCAAATATTCGGCCCCGATGTGCGGTTCTTGTATCTCCAGCTGCTGCACGCTGCCGGTCGAGGTCAAGATCAAGGATCTGGTGCGCATCGGCGTGGTCGACGAGTTCGAGCTGGGCGATCCGCCGAAGAACATCGCCAAGCGCCTGCAAAAGGAAGGGCTGGTCGAGCGCTTCAACCAGAAGTCGGGGATCTTCACCCTGCAGCGCATGAGCAACAACGATTGCTACTACCTGGATCGTAAATCGCGCTTGTGCACCATTTATGACAAGCGCCCGGACACCTGCCGCAACCACCCGAAAATCGGCCCGCGGCCGGGGTATTGCGCGTACAAGCCCAAAGAAGTGGAGCGAGTGCAGAACTCGCGGTCGATCGAGAAGTTCTGATCGTTCCTGAAATTTTCGGCGCCTGTCAGGCCGCCTTCGCGAGCAAGCCCGCTCCCACAGGGAACTATGGCGTACACAAGATTTGTGTTCACCGAGATCTGCTGTGGGAGCGGGCTTGCTCGCGAAGAGGCCAGCACAAACACCGCACCCGTCTCGGTTAAACCCCGGACAAACAAAAACGCCCCCGGTCTCGCGACCGGGGGCGTTTTTTCAAGCTCGGGCTAAATTACGCCTTGGCTTTCTTGGCAGCGCGGGTACGCTCGCTTTCGTCCAGGATCTTCTTGCGAAGACGGATGGACTTAGGCGTGACTTCGCACAGCTCGTCTTCCTGGATGTATTCCAGAGCCTGTTCCAGAGTGAAGCGAACAGGTGGTACCAGAGCGATGGTTTCGTCTTTACCCGAAGCACGCATGTTGTCGAGCTTCTTGCCTTTGGTTGGGTTCACACCCAGGTCGTTGTCGCGGCTGTTCTGACCAACGATTTGACCGTTGTAGATCTCCTGGCCGTGTTCTACGAACAGCTTGCCACGAGCCTGCAGGGTTTCCAGCGAGTAGGTCAGTGCCTTGCCGGTTTCAACCGAAACCAGAACGCCGTTCTGACGGCCGGACATGTGGCCCGACTTCACTGGCGCGTAACGGTCGAAGATCGAGGTCAGAATGCCAGCACCGTTGGTCAGGGTCAGGAACTGGTTACGGAAACCGATCAGACCGCGAGCAGGGATGTTGTATTCCAGACGAACACGGCCCTTGCCATCCGGCACCATGTTGCTCAGGTCGCCCTTACGCAGACCCATCTCTTCCATGACCTTGCCCTGCGATTCTTCAGGGATGTCGATGGTGACGTTTTCGAACGGTTCCTGCTTCACGCCGTCAACTTCACGGATGATCACTTCAGGACGGCCCAGGGCCAGCTCGAAGCCTTCGCGACGCATGGTTTCGATCAGTACCGAGAGGTGCAGCTCACCACGGCCGGAAACCTTGAACTTGTCAGCCGAGTCGCCTTCTTCAACGCGCAGTGCAACGTTGTACAGCAGCTCTTTGTCCAGACGATCCTTGATGTTACGGGAGGTCACGAACTTGCCTTCTTTACCGCAGAATGGCGAGTCGTTTACCTGGAAGGTCATGGAAACGGTTGGCTCGTCAACGGTCAGCGGCTTCATCGCCTCGACGGTGTTGATATCGCACAGGGTGTCGGAGATGAACAGCTCGTCGAAGCCGCTGATGCAGACGATGTCGCCGGCCGCTGCTTCTTCAACGTCAATGCGGTGCAGACCGTGGTGACCCATCAGCTTCAGGATACGACCGTTGCGGCGCTTGCCGTCGGCGCTGATAGCGACAACCGGGGTGTTCGGCTTGACGCGACCACGAGCGATACGGCCAACACCGATAACACCCAGGAAGCTGTTGTAGTCCAGAGCGGAGATCTGCATCTGGAACGGACCGTCACGGTCAACGGCCGGAGGCGGAACGTGGTCGACTACCGCTTGGTACAGCGGGGTCATGTCTTCCGCCATGGCGGTGTGGTCCAGACCGGCGATGCCGTTCAGGGCCGAAGCGTAAACAACCTGGAAGTCCAGTTGTTCTTCGGTAGCACCGAGGTTGTCGAACAGGTCGAAGATCTGGTCCAGAACCCAGTCCGGACGCGCGCCTGGACGGTCAACCTTGTTGATGACCACGATTGGACGCAGGCCGGCTTCGAAGGCCTTCTTGGTCACGAAACGGGTTTGCGGCATAGGGCCGTCTTGAGCGTCAACCAGCAGCAGAACGGAGTCAACCATCGACATTACGCGTTCTACTTCGCCGCCGAAGTCGGCGTGGCCCGGGGTGTCCACGATGTTGATGTGGTAGCCGTTCCAGTTGATGGCGGTGTTTTTCGCCAGAATGGTAATACCGCGCTCTTTTTCCTGGTCGTTGGAGTCCATCACGCGCTCGTCGTTGAGCTCGTTGCGCTCCAGGGTGCCGGATTGACGCAGGAGTTTGTCTACCAGGGTGGTCTTACCATGGTCAACGTGGGCAATGATGGCGATGTTACGTAGATTTTCGATCACTTGTGTATCTCGATCAGAGGATTCGGTTTGCTGACAAGTCTTGGCAGCGATTAACAGTAGTGTCCGGCATGGCCGTTACAGCTTGACGGCGGTGTCGGGGGGCCGGTGACGCAGGCCACAGGCAAACAGCCCCGGGCACTTAGCTCGGTCGATAAACGCGCACATTGGCATGCCCCTCACTGAGCAAATGGTGAGCATGCAGGCGACTCATCACGCCTTTGTCGCAATACAGCAGGTACTGGCGAGTCGGATCCAGCTCCTTGAAACGAGCGTTCACTGCATAGAACGGCATCGTCTGTACTTCTATGCCGGCGATTTCCAGCGGGTCATCCTCGGCCGCATCCGGGTGACGGATGTCGATGACGATCTGACCGGCCAGCGCTTCGCCGACTTCTTCGATTTGCAAATCCTGGCCCAATTCGTCGATCACCCGATCGATCGACACCAGTTTGGCGTTTTCGAGCGCACGCTCGAGAACCGCCATGTCGAATTCTTTCTCTTCGTGCTCAACACGGTGGCGCTTGGCGGCGGTCTTCGGATTGACCGAGATGACCCCGCAGTACTCCGGCATGTGCCGGGCGAAATCGGCGGTGCCGATCTCGTTGGCCGTGTCGATGATGTCCTGCTTGTGCGCAACGATCAGTGGGCGCAGGACCAGCTTGTCGGTCACACAGTCGATCACCGACAGGTTCGGCAGCGTCTGGCTCGATACCTGGGAAATCGCTTCGCCGGTGACCAGCGCGTCGATGTGCAGCCGGTCGGCGATGGCCGACGATGCGCGCAACATCATACGCTTCAATACGACGCCCATATGACTGTTATCGACTTTGCCGAGAATTTCGCCCAACACTTCTTCGAACGGAACACTGACAAATAGCACGCGTTGCGAGCTGCCGTACTTCTTCCAGATGAAATGCGCGACTTCCATCACGCCCAATTCGTGGGCACGCCCGCCCAGATTGAAGAAGCAGAAATGCGCCATCAGGCCGCGGCGCATGATCTGGTAGGCGGCAACCGTCGAGTCAAAGCCGCCGGACATCAATACCAGCGTCTGCTCCAGGGCGCCGAGCGGATATCCGCCGATGCCGTTGTGCTGGCTGTGAATGACAAACAACCGTTGGTCGCGAACTTCGATGCGAACTTCGATTTGCGGGTCTTTGAGGTCGATTCCGGCCGCACCGCACTCACGACGCAGCTTGCTGCCGACGTATTTTTCAACGTCCATCGAGCTGAACGGATGCTTGCCTGCACGCTTGCAGCGCACCGAGAAAATCTTCCCGGCCAGCACATCGCCGTAGTGCTGTTTGCACTTCTCGGTGATGTCGTCGAAGTCGCCCAGCGGGTACTCGTCGATCTGCAGAAAGTGCGCGACACCCGGAGTGCAAGTCAGGCGCTCGCCCATCTCTTTCAAGGCTTTGGGGTCGGTAACGCGGGTTTCCAGCTCGAGATTGTCCCACACACCGTTCACCACCACGGCCGGGTCCAGATCGCGGAGCACGGCGCGGATGTTCTTGGCCAGCTGGCGGATGAAACGCATCCGGACAGGGCGGCTTTTGATGGTGATCTCGGGGAAGACTTTTACGATTAGTTTCATGAAAACAGCGCGCGCAGGGCCAGCCGAAAAAGGGGGGCGCGGATTATAGCGGAAATTGCTCAAGGTTTAACCAGTTAATATGCAGAAGGTTTCTCTTGCACCAAAACGGGTCATTTTTGATTTAAGACGCTACATTAAAGGGCGAGATTTTCGCCTTTATGGCGCTTTCGTCCTGTGAAAGCGTGAATTTGGGGCAAAAAACCCATGCTGGGGCACTGGCATGCAATTTGCTCCCTTGTGAGGCAGGTTGCCTTGGCAGAGTATCTGCGCCGGCATCACCCATATTAAGGGCATCCACTACCAAGCCCTAAGCCACCCCGGAGGACACTATGTCGAAGTCGGTTCAACTCATCAAAGATCATGACGTCAAGTGGATTGATCTGCGCTTCACGGACACCAAAGGCACTCAGCACCACGTGACCATGCCGGCTCGCGATGCGCTGGAAGACGACTTCTTCGAAGTCGGCAAGATGTTCGACGGTTCCTCCATCGCTGGCTGGAAAGGCATCGAAGCCTCCGACATGATCCTGCTGCCGGACGACGACACTGCCGTTCTGGACCCGTTCACCGAAGACGCGACCCTGATCCTGGTCTGCGACATCATCGAACCTTCGACCATGCAAGGTTACGATCGCGACCCGCGCGCCATCGCTCACCGTGCCGAGGAATACCTGAAGACCACCGGTATCGGTGACACCGTCTTCGCCGGTCCGGAGCCAGAGTTCTTCATCTTCGACGAAGTGAAGTTCAAATCCGACATCTCCGGTTCGATGTTCAAGATCTACTCCGAACAAGGCTCGTGGATGTCCGACCAGGACATCGAAGGCGGCAACAAAGGCCACCGTCCTGGTATCAAAGGCGGCTACTTCCCGGTTCCGCCGTTCGACCACGACCACGAAATCCGTACTGCCATGTGCAACGCACTGGAAGAGATGGGCCAGACCGTTGAAGTTCACCACCACGAAGTGGCGACTGCCGGTCAGAACGAAATCGGTGTCAAGTTCAACACCCTGGTGAAGAAAGCTGACGAAGTTCAGACGCTGAAATACGTTGTGCACAACGTTGCCGACGCATACGGCCGCACCGCGACCTTCATGCCGAAGCCACTGTACGGCGACAACGGCTCGGGCATGCACGTACACATGTCCATCGCCAAAGACGGCAAGAACACCTTCGCAGGTGAAGGCTATGCCGGCCTGTCCGAAACCGCCCTGTACTTCATCGGCGGCATCATCAAGCACGGTAAGGCCCTGAACGGCTTCACCAACCCGGCCACCAACTCCTACAAGCGTCTGGTGCCTGGTTTCGAAGCGCCGGTGATGCTGGCCTACTCGGCTCGCAACCGTTCCGCCTCGATCCGTATTCCTTACGTCAACAGCCCACGCGGCCGTCGTATCGAAGCCCGTTTCCCGGATCCGGCTGCCAACCCGTACCTGGCTTTCGCAGCACTGCTGATGGCCGGCCTGGACGGCATCCAGAACAAGATCCACCCAGGCGACGCCGCTGACAAAAACCTGTACGACCTGCCGCCTGAAGAGGCGAAAGAGATCCCACAAGTTTGCGGCAGCCTGAAAGAAGCCCTGGAAGAGCTGGACAAGGGCCGTGCGTTCCTGACCAAGGGCGGCGTGTTCTCCGACGACTTCATCGACGCTTACATCGCGCTGAAATCCGAAGAAGAAATCAAGGTCCGCACCTTCGTACACCCACTGGAATATGAGCTGTACTACAGCTGCTGATCCGGTAGCGCCGTGCTACGCGGCGTGACAAAAAGAGGCCTCCTTCGGGAGGCCTTTTTTATTGCGCGGATTTCGTTGGCGCCCGCACGACCCTGTGGGAGCGGGCTTGCTCGCGAAGGCGTCGTGTCAGCCACCATCATCTTCAATGACCGACCGCATTCGCGAGCAAGCCCGCTCCCACGGGGGCATTGCAGCGTCTGAATGATTTGCGGATATGTCCAGGGTTGGGCCAACCGCCACACCTGGCCTATGCTCCACCCCATCGTTTTCATTGCCGGTCGATTTCATGGGTCGCACCTTTCTCTACCTCCTGCTACTGATCGCCCTGCCCGCCGCCGCGCAGATCTACAAGTACACCGATGCCAATGGCAACACGGTCTACAGCGATCATGCGCCGGACGGTGTAAAGGCGCTGCCGGTAGCGCTGCCACCACTCAACAGCGTCGAACCGCAGGCACCGAGCCCCCTGGCGCCCGCCAGCACGGACACGCGCCCAGCGGCGCGCAGTGCTTATGAGGTGCTGGAACTGACCGGCCTGCCCAGCGAAGAAGCCCTGCGCGCCAACAACGGCACCTTCACCGTCAACGTGCTGATCAAGCCGCGCCTGCAGCCGCCACACCAGCTAAGGCTGGTATTGGACGACGCGCCCTACGGCCAGCCGAGCAACGTGCCGATCCTGCAACTGGTGAATGTCGATCGCGGCGAGCATCGTCTCGCGGTGCAGGTGATCGACGGTGAAGCGATCATCCAGCAGAGCCCGGCGGTGGTGTTCACCGTGCAGCGGGTGCATAAGCCGTGAGGATTTTCTGGCTGATCCTGTGCCTGTGCGCCCTGCCCGTGCACGCCGAGGTCTTCACCTATGTCGACGCCCAGGGCAATCGCGCCTACACCGACCAGCCGCGCGGCAACGCCAAGCGCGTACCTATCGCGACCAGTAATCGCATGTCGGCCAACCCCACGGCTGCAGCACCGATCAGCGCTGCAAAAAAGGTCGCGGAACAACCGCTGTTCCACTACGACATGCTGCGCATCCTGATCCCCGAGCCGGACGCGACCATTCGCAGCAGTGCGGGAGAGGTGATCGTCAGCGTCACCAGCGAACCCGGTTTGCAGCAGGGCCATCGCTATCGCCTGCTGCTCGACGGCCAGGCCACTGGCGAGGCGGGCCTGAGTCCGGTATTCCCATTGAGTAACATCGACCGTGGCAGCCACAACCTGTCGGTGGAAATCCTCGATGCCGAGGGTCGCATCGTCGAGCGCACCGCCAACCAGCCGTTCCACATGCTGCGCATCTCGCTGGCGCAGAAACGCCAGGTCAAACCCTGTGTCAGCGAGGACTACGGCGTGCGCCCGGAATGTCCGCTGAAAGACAAACCCGTCGAAGAAAAAAATCCCTTCCTGCGTTTCTTCTAACGCCGTTCAGCTTTGCGCACTATATTGGTGCATAAGGTTGCACCGTACTCACATCCCAACCCATTTTGGTTCGAAACTTCCCGCTCCGGCGGCAATGGCGCCACGCAAACGAGCGTCAAACGCCTGTTTCACGGGTTGAACGCTTCTTTTCGGAGCCTTGGTTTGGTTTTTGCATTTTCCGTTTAACGACGCCTGCTTCTTGCGCACGCTCCGCCCCCAAAAGAGGCTCCGATGACTATTAGCGACGCAATCCACCGTTTGCTGCTCGACAACCTGACCACCGCCACCATCCTGCTCGACGCCGAATTGCGCCTTGAGTACATGAACCCGGCGGCCGAGATGCTGCTGGCCATCAGCGGCCAGCGCAGTCATGGCCAGTTCATCAGCGAACTGTTCACCGAGTCCACCGAGGCGCTCAACTCGCTGCGGCAGGCGGTCGAACAGGCACACCCGTTCACCAAACGCGAAGCGATGCTCACCGCCCTCACCGGCCAGACCCTGACCGTGGACTACGCGGTGACGCCAATCCTCAGCAACGGCGCGACCATGCTCCTGCTGGAAGTGCACCCGCGTGATCGCCTGCTGCGGATCACCAAGGAAGAGGCGCAGCTGTCCAAACAGGAAACCAGCAAGATGCTGGTGCGCGGCCTGGCCCACGAGATCAAGAATCCGCTCGGCGGCATCCGTGGTGCGGCGCAGTTGCTGGCCCGCGAGCTGCCGGAAGACAGTCTGCGCGACTACACCAATGTGATCATCGAAGAGGCCGACCGCCTGCGCAATCTGGTCGACCGCATGCTCGGCTCCAACAAGCTGCCGTCACTCGCGCTGTGCAACGTTCACGAAGTGCTGGAGCGCGTCAGCCAACTGGTCGAAGCGGAAAGCCAGGGCTGCATCACCTTGGTGCGCGACTACGACCCGAGCATTCCCGACGTCCTGATCGACCGCGAACAAATGATTCAGGCCGTACTGAACATCGTGCGCAACGCGATGCAGGCGATCAGCAGCCAGAACGAGCTGCGTCTGGGTCGCATCAGCCTGCGCACCCGGACCATGCGCCAGTTCACCATCGGCCACGTCCGTCATCGCCTGGTGACCAAGATCGAGATCATCGACAACGGCCCGGGGATCCCTGCAGAACTTCAGGAAACCATTTTCTTTCCCATGGTCAGCGGCCGTCCGGACGGTACCGGGCTGGGCCTGGCCATTACCCAGAACATCATCAGCCAGCACCAGGGCCTGATCGAGTGTGACAGCCACCCCGGCCACACCACGTTCTCGATCTTTCTGCCACTGGAACAAGGAGCCACATCGACATGAGCCGTAGTGAAACCGTGTGGATCGTCGATGACGACCGTTCTATCCGTTGGGTTCTGGAAAAGGCCTTGCAGCAGGAAGGCATGACCACGCAGAGCTTCGACAGCGCCGATGGCGTGATGAGTCGTCTGGCCCGTCAGCAGCCTGATGTGATCATTTCCGATATCCGCATGCCGGGCGCCAGTGGCCTCGACCTGCTGGCGCGCATCCGCGAACAGCATCCACGGTTGCCGGTCATCATCATGACCGCTCACTCCGACCTGGACAGCGCGGTGGCCTCGTATCAGGGCGGCGCGTTCGAATACCTGCCCAAGCCTTTCGACGTGGACGAGGCGGTATCGCTGGTCAAACGCGCGAACCAGCACGCACAGGAACAGCAAGGCCTGGAAGTGGTGCCGGCGCTGACCCGCACGCCGGAAATCATCGGCGAAGCACCGGCGATGCAGGAAGTGTTTCGCGCCATCGGCCGCTTGAGCCATTCCAACATCACCGTGCTGATCAACGGCGAATCCGGCACCGGTAAAGAACTGGTGGCGCACGCCCTGCACCGCCACAGCCCGCGCGCGGCCTCGCCGTTCATCGCGCTGAACATGGCGGCGATCCCGAAAGACCTGATGGAATCGGAGCTGTTCGGCCACGAGAAAGGTGCGTTCACCGGCGCGGCCAACCTGCGGCGCGGGCGCTTCGAACAAGCTGACGGCGGCACGCTGTTCCTCGACGAAATCGGCGACATGCCGGCCGACACCCAGACCCGTTTGCTGCGGGTGCTGGCGGACGGTGAGTTCTATCGCGTCGGCGGCCATGTGCCGGTCAAGGTCGACGTGCGGATCATCGCCGCGACTCACCAGAATCTGGAAACCCTGGTGCATGCCGGGAAATTCCGTGAGGACTTGTTCCACCGCCTCAACGTGATCCGCATCCACATTCCACGCCTGTCGGACCGTCGCGAAGACATCCCGACCCTCGCCAAGCATTTCCTCAGCCGCGCTGCGCAAGAACTGGCGGTGGAGCCGAAGCTGCTGAAGAGCGAGACCGAGGAATACCTGAAAAACCTGCCGTGGGGCGGCAACGTGCGCCAGTTGGAGAACACCTGCCGCTGGATCACCGTGATGGCGTCCGGGCGCGAAGTGCACATCAGTGACCTGCCACCGGAGCTGCTGAGCCTGCCGCAGGATTCGGCGCCGGTGACCAACTGGGAACAAGCGCTGCGCCAGTGGGCCGATCAGGCGTTGGCCCGCGGCCAGTCGAGCCTGCTCGACAGCGCAGTGCCGGCGTTCGAGCGGATCATGATCGAGACTGCACTGAAGCACACCGCCGGTCGGCGGCGCGATGCGGCGGTATTGCTTGGCTGGGGGCGCAACACCCTGACGCGCAAGATCAAGGAATTGGGGATGAAAGTGGATGGCGGGGACGAGGATGAGGGGGATGAGGGCTGATCAACCACGCCCTCTGTGAGAGTGGGCTTGCTCACGAAAGCGCTGTTCATGAAACGTATCAGTGACTGACGCGACGCCTTCGCGAGCAAGCCCGCTCCCACCGTGGCCCCGCCGTGCACCAACCTAATGCACTTTGACCCGTGATCGGGCATCGCAGCCGTTGCTAAAAACATCCAGGCAAGACTTAAAAACCCAGCCAGTAAAAACACGAAAGCCCCGATTTACGGGGCTTTCGCGCATCTGAAGCTTTTTTCTGTTTCGAAATACTAAAACTGGCACGCGCCCTGCAATAACCCTTACAGGTGATTCGATTCACCACCCGTTTCGGGGACCTTGGTACAGGCAGGCCGGGGAATCCCCTCTTTACACCGGGCTCACAGCGCCAACGCGATGCGCCCACCCTTTTGGGATCCTTGGTACAGGCAGGCCGGGGGTTCCCTCTTTACACCGGACCGACGCTCGCAGCGAAGTCCACCCCGTTTTGGGAACCCTGGTACAGGCAGGCCGGGGATTCCCGCTTTTATTGCTCCCGGAGATGGATCTCCAGCCGCCAGCGGTCATCGACCTTGCTCCCGGCCCACTCCCCTTGCAGCGGCCGCGCCGCCAGCACCGTCAGCAACAACCCACCGTCACTCACGCGCGTTCGCCAGTTCACGTCCTTGCCGTTGAGCTTGAGCTGCCCCTTCTGCGCCTTGCCCTCTGCCTGAAACAACAGGGCCACGGTGCCGTCGATGACTTCGCCGTGCAGCTGCGGTTCGTTGTTGAACCACACCACCAGGCCGACAGCGGTCACCTCAACCTGCTGCAGCACAGTCGGATCCGGCGTGGTCAGGCGACCGATCATCAAGCCGACCATCAAGCCGAAAATCGCCAGCGAACCGATCACCCGCGGGAATAGTTTCGAACGCGGGTCGGCTTGCGGCGTAGAATGCGCGTCATCTTTACCTTCGGAGCCGTGCATGTTTCACGTCATCCTTTTTCAACCAGAAATTCCGCCGAACACCGGCAACGTTATCAGGCTGTGCGCCAACAGCGGCTGCCACCTGCATTTGATCGAACCGCTGGGTTTCGAGATGGACGACAAGCGCTTGCGCCGGGCCGGTCTCGACTACCACGAATATGCCACGTTGCAGCGCCACGCCGACCTCGCCAGTTGCCTGGAAAGCCTCGGCAACCCACGGCTGTTCGCCTTTACCACCAAAGGTTCGCGGCCGTTTCACGATGCCGCGTTCGTCCCGGGCGATGCGTTCATCTTCGGCCCGGAAAGCCGTGGCCTGCCGCCGGAAGTGCTGGACGCCCTGCCCGCCGAACAGCGCCTGCGCCTGCCGATGCGTGAAGGCTGCCGCAGCCTGAACCTGTCCAACACCGTGGCGGTGGCCGTGTACGAAGCGTGGCGGCAGAACGACTTCAAATAACCCGCCGCCCGCAAAAACATCACCCCTGTAGGAGCTGCCGCAGGCTGCGATCTTTTGATCTTGATCTTCAAAAACAAGATCAAAAGATCGCAGCCTGCGGCAGCTCCTACACGAAGGTTTCGTTTGCCCCATGAAAAAAGCGCCTTTAAACGGCGCTTTTTTCATGGGGCAAACGAAGCTTTTATTGTACGGTCGGCGTCTCGCCCGCTGCCTGCATGCGCTGCAGCTCTTGCGCGTACAGGGCGTCGAAGTTCACCGGAGCCAGCATCAGGGCTGGGAACGAGCCACGGGTCACCAGGCTGTCCAGGGTTTCGCGAGCGTACGGGAACAGGATGTTCGGGCAGAACGCACCCAGGGTGTGGCTCATCGAAGCCGCGTCGAGGTTCTTGATCAGGAAGATACCGGCCTGTTGCACTTCAGCGATGAAGGCCACTTCGTCACCGTTTTTCACGGTAACCGACAAGGTCAGCACGACTTCGTAGAAATCGCCTTCCAGCTCTTTCTGGCGAGTGTTCAGATCCAGACCGACGGTCGGGTCCCACTGCTGGCGGAAGATCGCCGGGCTTTTCGGGGCTTCGAAGGACAGGTCGCGTACGTAGATGCGCTGCAAGGAGAATTGCGGTGCGGTTTCTTCTTCGCTGGCTGCAGTGTTCTGTTGGTCAGTCATCTCAGATCCTTTCTGATCTTGGGTCTTTTAGGGATTGCTGTACGTGGGTGCAGCCGTTCAGGCCTTGAGCAGCGCGTCGAGCTTGCCGGCGCGCTCCAGGGCATACAAATCATCACAACCGCCGATGTGCTTTTCGCCGATCCAGATCTGCGGCACGGACGTGCGTCCGGCCTTCTGGCTCATGGCAGCACGAATCTGCGGCTTGCCATCGACCTTGATCTCTTCGAAGGCCACACCTTTGTTCGCGAGCAATTGCTTGGCTCGCATGCAGTAAGGGCAGTAATCGCTGGAGTAGACGATGACTTCGCTCATATCACTTCACCAGCGGCAGGTTGTCGCCTTTCCAGCTGGAGATCCCGCCGGACAGCTTGGCGGCGGTGAAGCCGGATTTCATCAGCTCGCGAGCGTGGGTGCCAGCGGTCTGGCCCAGAGCGTCGACCAGAATGATGGTCTTGGCCTTGTGCTTTTCCAGCTCGCCGATGCGCGCAGCCAGCTTGTCTTGAGGAATGTTGATCGCGCCAACGATATGGCCGGCGGCGTAATCTTTCGCCGGACGGATGTCCACCACCACGCCTGCGTCCTTGTTGACCAGTGCGGTCAGTTCGCCGGTGCTCAGGCTTTTACCGCCGCCCTGCATCGTGTGCGCCAGCAGCAAAGCCAGCAATACGACGAAGATACCGACAAGAATGTAGTGGTTAGTGGCAAATTCAATCAGGTGAGCAACCATCGAAGGAGGTTCCAGGGCGTTAAAATGTCGGCCAGTATACACAGCCCCTAGGGTGGGCCAAACCCCGTCGGCGGTGACGTGGTCGGAACTAAGCATTAAACTCGCCACTCCCTTTTTCAACGCCCTCTTCTTTATTAGCCACGAGTGGATTCCATGACTACCACGCCTAAACCTTTGGTCCTGATGATTCTCGACGGCTTCGGTCACAGTGACAGCCACGAATCCAATGCCGTGTATGCGGCGAAGAAGCCAGTGCTCGATCGTCTCTGGGCCACGGTGCCGAACGGCCTGATCTCCGGCAGCGGCATGGACGTCGGCCTGCCGGACGGCCAGATGGGCAACTCCGAAGTCGGTCACATGAATCTCGGCGCCGGGCGCGTGGTGTATCAGGACTTCACTCGCGTGACCAAAGCGATCCGCGACGGCGAGTTCTTCGAGAACCCGACCATCTGCGCCGCTGTGGATAAAGCCGTGGCCGCCGGCAAAGCCGTGCATTTCATGGGCCTGCTGTCCGATGGCGGCGTGCACAGCCATCAGGATCACCTGGTCGCGATGGCCGAACTGGCCTTCAAGCGCGGCGCCGAAAAAATCTACCTGCACGCCTTCCTCGATGGTCGCGACACCCCGCCGAAAAGCGCCACGTCGTCGATCGAACTGCTCGACGCGACCTTCCAGGCGCTTGGCAAGGGCCGTATCGCCAGCATCGTCGGTCGCTACTTCGCGATGGACCGTGACAACCGCTGGGACCGCGTGTCCCAGGCCTACAACCTGATCGTCGACGGCAACGCCGAGTTCAACGCCGCCACGGCCCAGGAAGGCCTCGAAGCCGCCTACGCCCGTGGCGAGAGCGACGAATTCGTCAAAGCCACCACCATCGGTGAGCCGGTCAAGGTCGAAGACGGCGACGCCGTGGTGTTCATGAACTTCCGCGCCGACCGTGCCCGCGAGCTGACCCGCGTATTCGTCGAAGACGATTTCAAGGAGTTCGAGCGCGCGCGCCAGCCGAAACTGGCCGGTTTCGTCATGCTGACCCAGTACGCCGCCAGCATCCCTGCGCCATCGGCCTTCGCCGCCGGCAGCCTGGAAAACGTGCTTGGCGACTATCTGGCGAAGAACGGCAAGACCCAGCTGCGCATCGCCGAAACCGAAAAATATGCACACGTGACCTTCTTCTTCTCCGGTGGCCGTGAAGAGCCGTTCCCGGGTGAAGAGCGCATCCTGATCCCGTCGCCGAAAGTCGCCACCTACGACCTGCAGCCGGAAATGAGCGCGCCGGAAGTCACCGACCGCATCGTCGATGCCATCGAGCATCAGCGTTACGACGTGATTGTGGTCAACTACGCCAACGGCGACATGGTCGGCCACAGCGGCGTGTTCGACGCTGCGGTGAAGGCCGTGGAATGCCTGGACACCTGCGTCGGGCGCATCGTCGAAGCGCTGGAAAAGGTTGGCGGCGAAGCGCTGATCACCGCCGACCACGGCAACGTCGAAAAAATGGCCGATGAAGAAACCCACCAGGCGCACACCGCGCACACCACCGAGCCGGTGCCGTTCATTTATGTCGGCAAGCGTGACCTCAAGGTCCGTGCAGGCGGCGTACTGGCAGACGTGGCGCCGACCATGCTGATGCTGCTGGGTCTGGAAAAACCGGCGGAAATGACTGGTACGTCGATTCTGGTGTAATTCGCCAGATCAAACACCGCCAAACCCTGTAGGAGCGGGCTTGCTCGCGAATGCGGAGTATCAGCAACGTTGATGTTGACTGACGCCCCGCATTCGCGAGCAAGCCCGCTCCCACATTGGTTTTGCGCTATTTTTATTACCGAATCTGCTCCAGTTATCACACAAGCCCAATTGGGCGTTTTTTTTGCAGCCTCGGGCGGGCATACTAGGCCGTCCATTACCTGGTGCCGCCCGCCTCTATGCTCCGCGTCCTGATCGCCCTCGCTCTGACATGCCTGCTCCAACCGGCCTTCGCTGACGAGCGCGCGCAAACCCAACAGCAGCTGGATGCCACGCGTCAGGACATTGCCGAGCTGAAAAAGCTGCTGGGCAAGCTGCAGGAAGAAAAATCCGGCGTGCAGAAAGAGCTCAAGGGCACTGAAACCGAGATGGGCAAGCTCGAGAAGCAGGTCGATGCCCTGCAGAAAGAGCTGAAGAAAAGCGAATCCGAGCTGCAGCGGCTCGATGCGGAGAAAAAAAAACTCCAGAGCGCGCGCACTGAACAGCAGCGACTGATCGCCATCCAGGCCCGCGCGGCCTACCAGAACGGCCGTCAGGAATACCTCAAGCTGCTGCTCAACCAGCAGAATCCCGAGAAATTCGCCCGCACCCTCACCTATTACGATTACCTGAGCCAGGCCCGCCTGGAGCAGTTGAAGAACTTCAACGAAACCCTGCGCCAACTGGCCAATGTCGAAAAAGACATCGCCACGCAACAGGCGCAATTGCTGGTACAGAAAAGCAGCCTCGACACCCAGCGCGACGAGCTGGAAAAGGTCCGCAAGGAACGCCAGCAAGTCCTCGCCAAGCTCAACGATGACGTGAAGGCCCGCGACCAGAAACTCGCTGCCCGCGAGCAGGATCAGGCAGACCTGTCTAAAGTCCTTAAAACCATTGAAGAAACCCTGGCCCGCCAGGCTCGTGAGGCAGAAGAAGCGCGGCAGAAAGCGCTGATCGCCCAGCAGGAAGCGGAAAAAAAGCGTTTGCGTGAGGCGCAGGCTGAAAACAGCGACGCCCCACGAAAACCCGCCAGATCAACCCCCGGCGCACTGGTGTCCAGCAGCGGCGAGACCTTTGGCGGCCCTTTTGCCGCAACCCGGGGAAAACTTCCATGGCCGGTTGATGGTCGATTGCTGGCACGCTTCGGCGAAAGCCGTGGCGACGATGCCCGGACCAAGTGGGATGGCGTGATGATCAGCGCCGCTGCCGGCAGCCAGGTGCATGCCGTGCATGGCGGGCGCGTGGTGTTCGCCGACTGGTTGCGTGGCGCCGGGCTGCTGGTGATCCTTGATCACGGCAATGGTTATCTGAGCCTTTACGGTCACAACCAGACACTGCTCAAGTCGGCCGGTGACGTAGTAAAAGCCGGTGAGTCGATCTCCACTGTCGGTAACAGTGGCGGTCAGGACACACCAGCGCTGTATTTCGCAATTCGTCAGCAGGGTCACCCGAGTGATCCGGCGCAATGGTGTCACGCGCAAGGATAAGCGCGTCGCCTAATTCAGGAGTTCGTTCGACATGCTGCATTTGTCCCGCCTTACCTCGCTGGCCCTGACGATCGCTGTGGTGATCGGCGCGCCTCTGGCGTTCGCTGCTCAACCGGCCCCGGCCGTCGCTCCGGCAGGTACTGCCGCGACCTCCAAGGCACCGCTGCCGCTGGAAGAGTTGCGTACCTTTGCCGAGGTCATGGATCGAATCAAAGCCGCCTATGTCGAGCCGGTGGACGACAAGACCCTGCTGGAAAACGCGATCAAGGGCATGCTCAGCAACCTCGATCCGCACTCCGCCTATCTGGGCCCTGAAGACTTCACCGAGCTGCAGGAAAGCACCAGCGGCGAATTCGGCGGCCTCGGTATCGAAGTCGGCTCGGAAGACGGCTTCATAAAAGTCGTGTCGCCAATCGACGACACGCCTGCGTCCAAGGCTGGCATTCAGGCTGGCGACTTCATCGTCAAGATCAACGGTCAGCCGACTCGCGGCCAGACCATGACCGAAGCCGTGGACAAGATGCGCGGCAAGATCGGCCAGAAGATCACCCTGACCCTGGTCCGCGACGGCGGCACGCCGTTCGACGTGACCCTGGCGCGCGCCGTGATTCAAGTGAAGAGCGTCAAGGCACAGCTGCTGGAATCGGGCTACGGTTACATCCGCATCACCCAGTTCCAGGTCAAGACCGGCGAAGAGGTCTCCAAGGCCCTGGCCAAGCTGCGCAAAGACAACGGCAAAAAGCTCAACGGCATCATCCTCGACCTGCGCAACAACCCGGGCGGTGTGTTGCAGGCAGCGGTGGAAGTGGTCGACCACTTCATCAAGAAAGGTCTGATCGTCTACACCAAAGGCCGAATCGCCAACTCCGAACTGCGCTTCTCCGCCACCGGCAAGGACGAAAGCGAAGCGGTGCCGATGGTGGTGCTGATCAACGGTGGCAGCGCCTCGGCGTCGGAAATCGTTGCCGGTGCCCTGCAGGACCAGAAACGCGCGGTGGTCATGGGCACCACCAGTTTCGGCAAAGGCTCGGTGCAAACCGTGCTGCCGCTGAACAACGACCGCGCGCTGAAGATCACCACGGCGCTGTACTTCACGCCGAACGGCCGCTCGATCCAGGCCCAGGGCATTGTCCCGGACATCGAAGTGCGCAAGGCCAAGATCACCAACGAAGCGGACGGCGACTACTTCAAGGAAGCCGACCTGCAAGGCCACCTGGGCAACGGCAACGGCGGCGCAGACAAGCCGACCGGTTCCGGCGCGAAGGCCAAGGCCATGCCGCAGGATGACGATTACCAACTGGCCCAGGCCCTGAGCCTGCTCAAAGGGCTGAGCATCACGTCCGGCCGTTGAGGATGTCTTTGCGTTTCCTCTTCGTCCTGCTGTGCTGTCTGGCGGGTGCTGCGCACGCAGAACCCGCCAGCACGACCCCGCCAAAAGCCTACCTGACGCTGATCATCGACGACCTGGGGCAAAACCTGCCCCGGGATCGCCGCGTGCTGGCCCTGCCCGGCCCGGTGACCACGGCGATCATGCCCGACACGCCGCACGCCACCGAATTCGCCCGCGAAGCCCATCGCGCCGGCAAGATCGTGATCCTGCACATGCCGATGGATCCGGCCACCGGTCCGTACGCCTGGCACCCCGAACTGCCGCTCGAAGAGCTGCAAAAGCGCCTCGACGCCGCGTTCAAAATGGTCCCTTACACCGCGGGCATCAACAACCACATGGGCAGTCGCATGACCGCGCAACCGGTGGCGATGGCGTGGCTGATGGGTGAGTTGCAACGCCGCCACAAGTTCTTCGTCGACAGCCGCACCAGTGCGCAAACCGTGGCGGCGCAGCAGGCACAGAAAATCGACCTGGCGAGTGTTTCGCGGGATGTATTCCTCGATGACGAGCGCACCGAAGCAGCGATTTTCACCCAACTGCAGACCGCCATCAGCCTGGCGCGCAAACAGGGATCGGCGGTGATGATCGGTCACCCGTACCCGCAGACGCTGGCAGTGTTGGAGCGTGAATTGCCGAAGCTGAAAGCTCAGGGCATCGAGTGGATCGACATCAAGCAGATGATCAGCGTGCGGAGCAACAGGGCGACCGCTGCACACGGGAAAAATGGTATTTATCGCTAACCGGCCAATTAATTAACTGCTTATTACCCCGCGCCGAATCCAACAAATAGCAACACCTTGGAAATTCACTAACAACAAAACTCATTTATTCTGCGCCAGTCTTGCACCCCAACACACTCGCCAAGGACTGGCCATGAACTTAAAGAACATCTACACAGGCTTTTTATTACTTCCTGCATTCTCACTGCCTGCTTATTCCAACCCTGTGGATTATGGCAAGGGCATTGAGAACTTCTCATCCTCCCATTACCTGAAAAACCAGGATGGTGACTATAACTACTGGAGCGGAATAGGCGTATACAAAAGCCCTGGGCAACTTACCTGCACCGCTTTTCTGATCGACACAAACAGCTCTGATGCGTCCGACTCTGCCTATGCACTGACCAGCGCACATTGCGTGGGCAAGGAAAATGGCGTCATGCGAATAGATGACCACATCGAAGGCACGATCACCTTCAACCATTTCAATGACACACCGGATGCCCGCAAGACCGTCCCTCTGAAAAAAGTAGCCTGGAGCAGTATTCAGGGTGTCGATGTGGCTCTTTTGGAACTAGGGATGTCACAAGGCGAACTTCTGGCACAGGGCATCACGCCCATGAAGCTGGCCGAACAACCACCGGCCGAAGACACCGACATTCTGATTGTGCACGGACCCGGTGGAGCGCCATTACGAATTTCAGCCTGTACCCACGTACCTTCGCCGGCCATTTTCGAAAAGCCCTGGGTCTGGCGGCATAGTCTCAGCAATCAGTGCAAAGACGTTGCCTCCGGAAGCTCCGGGAGCCCTGTCATTGTTCGAGGGACCAACGAAGTCTATGGCGTTCTGGGTACGCTTGCAGCCCATCTGACGCCGCTGCCCGGCTACGGCCAGATGCCGAGCGGCAGTTACGGTAGTTCAACCTCGGTTTTCAACAATTGCTTTATCAATGGCAAACTCAATACCAACCCACAGGTGTGCGAGTTATTTCCGGCAGCTTCCATCAGGCTACCCGCCGAACTGCCAATGCACGCAAAAATCAGCGTAACTACGCAAGACAGTTATGGGTATCCCGCGTGGAACCTCGAAATAACCGCCAGCACCCGATTTATTCGAACCAAACGTACTGCCGACTCACTCGATTGCGAAAAGCCTGAAGGCTACAGCCAACCGATCGCCAGCGACACCCGCCCCACTCGGTTGAATGTTCCAATGGGACCTGAAACCGGGACTAATAACCTTTGCATTATCGCCACGGACGATACCAGCGAAGTATTACCCGCCGGAACTTACCGCAACGCCGTGACCGTTCCTACCTATCTGATTGATGCGGGCCCGACACCTGCTCCTGCCCTGGACGCTTTCTATGACAAAGAAACAGACCGAGTGATATTCCTCTGGCCGAAAAGGAACAACGAGGGTATTGATCGTTATGAAGTAAAAGCCGGCCCTGCGGATACAACCCGTTGCGTCGATCCGCAGGGGTATACCGTTCCGAAATACAATTGGGTTCGCCGAGAAAGCAACTTCCCCATGAAATTCTGCATGTATGCCCTCGATACCAACAATCAGCGCTCAGTGCTGAAGGAATACATCCTGCAATGGGAAACGCTCAAAAATCGCGCCCCTTGATCTGAACGGCGCCCCGCAGCCTTGTGCTTCTGCCTCAACGGTAAACAGAAGACGCGCAAGGCTGCCAATGGCCAGGATGATGTCTATCGGAAATATCCGGTCACTACGCTAAATACATAGTTACCGCCAAAGGCCTGGCGCGAATACCGATAGTGAGACCTGCAACGGGTCGCGACTCCCTTGAGTCGTCGTTCAACTATCAGGAGTGACTATGACCATTCATGAACAGGCCGCAGCGCCATCCAGGCCAATCGAGCCGATCAGACACGACAACTTGCTGATCCAGTTCACCACGGAATACCACCGAATCTGGGACAGCGCCGGCTCGCGGGCAAAACCTGCGGCTTTCTGGCGGCCGACACCAGCGCCGGATGTATTGCCGGGCTACTTCCCGCTCGGCGATGTGTTCATTGCCGGACACGACAACATTAACGGCAGCACCGTGGTCGCCGTGGTTTGCGAGGCCGATACCCCCAGCGCGGATCCAACCCGGGGCCCGGCATTACGCCGCCCGGACGACTTCGAATTGATCTGGAAAGACTCCGGCTCAAAATCGAAGAAAGACGGGGCCGTATGGCGACCGCTTGCCCCGCAAGGTTATGTGGCCATGGGAGCGGTCTGCTCCAACGATCATGAAAAACCTTCAGTCAATGCAGTTCGCTGTGTGCGTGCCGATCTGGTGATCGCATCAGACGTCGGCGAGCTGATCTGGAATGACAAGGGCAGCGGCGCCAGACAGAGCTTCAGTGCCTGGAGCATTGCGCCGCGCAGTGCACCGCCGGGAGAGATTCACTTCGCGCCAGGCACTTTTGTGGCGGCCAACGGTTTCGGCAAACCCGAGGGCGATGGCGGCGCTTACTCACTGCGGATGCAGATCGCGCCGCAGATCCTGTCGGCGCCCTCGCTGCCGACGCTTTCCGGATCGAACGTTTCGCAAATCCACGCGGCGGCCACGCTTGCTCAAGTCGTCGAACTTCCCTGGTTCGTCATCAAGGATGACCTGTCACCCCTGGAACAACTGCGCACCAGCCCCCTCTATCGTCTGGAAAGAACCGATCACTACTATCTGGTCGGGAGCGGACACAACACGAGCGACCAGGCCTGCTCGTTCAAGTGGACGGCGCAGCGACTGCAGAACTCCAAGATGCTGCGCCTGTTCACGCAGCTCACAGCGATCAATTTCGTGGGGCCGTGGACAACGACGGCAGACGCTCAGCCATCACTGCCGTTCTCGGCGAGATTGAACAGCCAGTTCACCCACAGCGAGACCTCAAGCAGTGGCTGGCAGACTGCGTTTGTCACCCAAGTCCTCGCCATGGCCGGCAAAGGCAAGTTCGTCGCGGTGTATCAACTGGAGAGTTTCTACGAGTTGGTGCGTGGAGACGGTTCACAGGCAGGGATCAACCTCGGCTACACCGAGTGCGAAAACCTGCATCTGCTGCAATATCCGCTGGATGAATGCAGCCACGATACTGCGGACAAGGCGTTGCCGACCGCTATAGATACCGTCCCATGATCTCGTCCACCACACCGTCCTTGCGCATCTGATCCAGCGCCGCCTGCAACCTGGCGACCGTTGCATCCGACACGTCCTTGTTCAGCGCCAGGTACAACTCGGCGCTGTTGAAGCGCAGCACGGTCTTGAGTCCGGTGACCCCATCCTGCCGCGCCAGATAACGCCCGGCAGGATCACCCGTGGCCCACAGGTCGATCTGGCCATTGACCAGTTTTTTCGCGTTGTCCTGATCACGCAGCACCACGATCGGCTTCAGGCCCTGCTTGGCCAGCGTCTCGGCAATCGCGTCACCCTTATAGGCGCCGATCTTGTATTTGCGTGCATCGTTGAGGGTGTCGAGGGTGATCTTGCTGTCGGCCCTGGCCAACATGATCCAGTCGTCCGGACCGATCGGGCCGACCCATTTGAACAGGTTCTCGCGATCCGGCAGGCGGGCCATCACGAAGGCGCCATAACCGGGGTTTTCCAGCGCCAGTTTGTAGACCCGCTCCCACGGGAAGCGCAGCGTCAGGCTGTAGGTGAGCCCGGCGCGCTTGAACATTTCGCGCACAATGTCGGCGGCAATGCCGTTGATGTTCTCGCCCTTGGCGAAATTCTTGCCGTCTTTCGCCATGTTGTAGGGCGGGAAGTTTTCGGTGAGGAGCACCAGATCGGTGTCGGGACTGTTTTCGGCCCGCGCCGTGTTGAGCAACAACACAGAGGCACTGGCGAGAACAAGAAGCAGGCGTTTGATCATGTCGGGCTACCGGAATCCATGGCGTGCCCAAGAGTGCCTTGGGTACGCCATGCTGTCCACTGGCCTGTACGGTTTAGCGCATGACAATTCCGCGTTGCGCCATGTAGGCCTTGGCCTCCTGCACGGTGTATTCACCGAAGTGAAAAATACTCGCCGCCAGTACCGCGCTGGCGTGGCCTTCGAGGATGCCGTCGGCCAGATGCTGCAGATTGCCGACGCCACCGGAAGCGATCACCGGGATGCCCAGTGCATCGCTGATCGCCCGAGTCACACCGAGGTCGAAGCCGTTTTTCATGCCGTCCTGATCCATGCTGGTCAACAGGATCTCGCCGGCACCGAGGCCTTCCATTTTTTTCGCCCACTCGACTGCATCGAGACCGGTCGGCTTGCGCCCGCCGTGGGTGAAGATTTCCCAGCGCGGGGTTTCACCCGGACCGGAAACCTTCTTCGCGTCGATGGCGACGACGATGCACTGCGAGCCGAAATGCTGCGCGGCTTCGCCGACAAACTCCGGATTGAACACCGCTGCGGTGTTGATCGAAACCTTGTCCGCACCGGCATTGAGCAGGTTGCGAATGTCCTGCACGGTGCGCACGCCGCCGCCGACGGTCAGCGGGATGAACACCTGGCTGGCCATGCGCTCGACGGTATGCAGTGTGGTGTCGCGACCATCGACGCTGGCGGTGATGTCGAGAAAGGTAATCTCGTCGGCACCCTGCTCGTCATAACGACGGGCGATTTCCACCGGGTCGCCGGCATCGCGGATGTTCTCGAACTTCACACCTTTGACGACCCGGCCGTTGTCCACGTCCAGGCAAGGGATGATGCGTTTGGCCAGCGCCATGGTCAGTCCTCAGCCTTGGTACGAATCGCAGAAAGCTTGCGCTTCAGCGACGTCGAGGGTGCCTTCGTAGATCGCCCGGCCAGTGATTGCACCGATGATGCCCGGCGCCTTGGCGTCGAGCAGCGACTTGATGTCACCCAGATTGTGGATACCGCCGGAAGCAATCACCGGGATCTTCGTCGCTGCCGCCAGCGCAGCGGTGAACGGTACGTTGCAGCCCTGCATCATGCCGTCTTTGGCGATGTCGGTATAAACGATCGAGGACACACCGTCGGCTTCAAACTGCTTGGCCAGATCGATGACTTGCACCGTGCTGATTTCAGCCCAGCCATCGGTGGCGACGAACCCGTCTTTGGCATCCAGACCGACGATGATTTTGCCCGGGAACGCGCGGCAGGCCTCAGCGACGAACGCCGGATCCTTCACCGCTTTGGTGCCGATGATCACGTAGCTCACGCCCGCCTTGACGTAGTGCTCGATGGTTTCCAGCGAGCGGATACCGCCGCCGATCTGGATCGGCAGGGTCGGGTAGCGCTTGGCGATCGCGGTCACCACTTCGCCGTTGACCGGCTGGCCTTCGAACGCGCCGTTCAGATCGACCAGATGCAGACGGCGGCAACCGCCCTCCACCCACTTGGCAGCCATGCTTACCGGGTCATCGGAGAACACTGTGGAATCTTCCATGCGGCCCTGGCGCAGACGTACGCAGGCACCGTCTTTAAGATCGATAGCGGGAATAATCAGCATCTGGCAAACCTTCAAATTTGAATGTTCAGCTTGGCTCGGAAATCAGTTTTTCTCGAGCGCCCACAGGTCGCTTTCGATGCTTTCAAACCGCTCTTTGAGGTGGGTCTGCACATCGAAAATCGCCCTGTTGTAATAGTGCGGAGCAATTTCGCGGGTAAACAGCTCAAGAATTTCCGCCGCCTCGAACGAACCCAGGTCGAGTTCGAACCGATCCTCCATGAACCGCTGAATCTTGCGGCTGGCCTCGTTCTCCTGCTCGGGAGTGAGGGTCAGGATCGGCGGTTTGGACTTCTTGGCGGCCATTTACCAGCGACCGTCCCACGCGGCGAAGTTCTGCAGCAATTGCAGGCCATGGGTATGGCTCTTCTCCGGGTGGAACTGCACGGCGAAACGCGAGCCTTCGGCCAGCGCTGCTGCGAAATCGACCCCGTAATGACCGCTGCCGACTACCTGCCGCGCATTGGCGGCAGCGATGTAGTAGCTGTGCACGAAGTAGAAACGCGCCTTGTCCGGAATGTCGTGCCACAACGGGTGACTGACCTTCTGCTGCACTTCGTTCCAGCCCATGTGCGGGACTTTCAGGTGCTCGCCGTCTTCATGCAGGTCTTTGCCGAAGAACTTCACCGCGCCCGGGAACAGGCCGATGCAGTCGACGCCGTCGTTCTCTTCGCTGCTGTCGAGCAGGGCTTGCATGCCGACGCAGATGCCGAGGAACGGACGATCCTGGCTGACTTCACGCACCAGCGCGTCGAAACCGAGGCGACGGATCTCCGCCATGCAATCGCGAATCGCACCAACGCCGGGGAACACCACGCGGTCGGCTTCGCGGATCACGTCCGCATCGCTGGTGATCAGCACCTTGCCGGCGCCGACGTGCTCGAGGGCCTTGGCCACCGAGTGCAGGTTGCCCATGCCGTAGTCAATAACTGCAACCGTCTGCATTACAGAACGCCTTTGGTCGATGGCATTTGCCCGGCCATGCGCTCGTCCAGCTCGACGGCCATGCGCAGGGCGCGGCCGAAAGCCTTGAACACGGTTTCGATCTGGTGGTGGGTGTTGGTGCCACGCAGGTTGTCGATGTGCAGGCTGACCAGCGCGTGATTGACGAAGCCCTGGAAGAATTCCTGGAACAGGTCGACGTCGAAGCCGCCCACGGTGGCGCGGGTGTACGGCACGTGCATCTGCAGGCCTGGACGGCCGGAGAAGTCGATCACCACACGCGACAGCGCTTCATCGAGCGGCACGTAGGCGTGCCCGTAGCGACGGATGCCTTTCTTGTCGCCGATGGCTTTGGCGAAGGCCTGGCCGAGGGTGATACCGACGTCTTCCACGGTATGGTGGTCGTCGATATGCAGATCGCCCTTGCATTCAATATCCAGGTCGATCAACCCGTGACGGGCGATCTGATCCAGCATGTGCTCAAGAAAAGGAACACCGATATCGAATCGGGCCTTTCCGGTGCCATCAAGGTTGATCGAGGCTTTGATCTGGGTTTCCAGAGTGTCGCGCTCGACAGACGCCTTACGTTCGGCCATCACCAGCTCCGCAAAATCATTGGGCGAAAAAGGCAGCCATTATAGGCACGCGGGGCGGAAACAGAAACACGAGACGTGATATGGCTGACGGACAGAAGCCCCGGCTGTCGGGGATAGACATGTCCATACAAGCCATTTGAAGCAGCACAAAACAAATGTGGGAGCGGGCTTGCTCGCGAAGAGGGAGTGTCAGTCAACATCAATGCTGAATGACATACCGCCTTCGCGAGCAAGCCCGCTCCCACAGGGGTACTGCGTTTTACCCATTACTTAGTGAAACAGTACCGCCGTCTTCTGCAGGGTCACCCACACACCCCACGCCAACGGAATACCCACCACCAGCCATGCAGCTACAGCCAGCGGCTTGCTGCCCGGTGCGGCTTTCCACTCCAGCACGGTGCTCGCATCAGCCCCCTTGTCGTGGCCCAGCGCCTGTTCGGCAGCCAGTTCGGCGTCGGTCATGAAGTACTTGTCGGCCACCGGACGGACCAGCAGGTTGCACAGGAAACCCAGCACCAGCAGGCCCGCGAGGATGTACAGGGTGATGTCGTAAGCGGCAGCGCGTTCAACGCCGATGCTCAGTTGATACTCGCGCAGGTAGTTCACCAGCACCGGACCGAGCACACCGGCCGCAGCCCAGGCGGTCAGTAGGCGACCGTGGATCGCGCCAACCATTTGCGTGCCGAACAGGTCGGCCAGATACGCCGGAACGGTCGCAAAACCACCGCCGTACATCGACAGGATGATGCAGAACGCCGCGACGAACAGCGCAACGTTGCCCAGATGGCCCATGTTCGGGATCAGCGCGTACAGGGCAAAACCGAGGGCGAAGAACACGAAGTAAGTGTTTTTGCGACCCAGGTAGTCCGAGAACGAAGCCCAGAAGAAGCGGCCACCGATGTTGAACAGGCTCAGCAGGCCGGTGAAGCCGGCAGCGATCGCGGCGATCGAAGCCAGTTGCCCGGCATCCAGTTGACCGAACGGCACGTCAACGCCCAGCAACTTGCCGCCGAACACTTCCTGCAGCAGTGGCGAAGCCATGCCGAGAATGCCGATACCGGCCGATACGTTCAGGCACAGCACCAGCCACACCAGACGGAACTGCGGGGTTTTCCACGCCACATTCACGTGCACGTGACGGTGGGTGATCATCGCGTTCGAGGCTTTTTTCGCCGGCGCGGTCCAGCCTTCAGGCTTCCAGCCGGTTGGCGGCACGCGGTAGGCCAGGGCGCCACCGATCATGAACACGAAGTAGATCGCCGCCATGGCCACGAAGCTCTGCCACACGCCGACCCCGGCAGGCGAAGCGAAGTGGCTCATCAGTGCCGTCGCCAACGGTGCACCGACCATCGCGCCGCCACCAAAGCCCATGATCGCCATGCCGGTCGCCATGCCGCGCTTGTCCGGGAACCACTTGATCAGGGTCGATACCGGCGAGATATAGCCCAGGCCCAGACCGATACCGCCGATCACGCCAGAGCCGATCCACATCAGCCAGATCTGGTGGGTATAGATCCCCAGTGCAGAAATCAGCAGACCGCCGCACCAGCACAGTGCCGACACCACACCAGCCTTGCGTGGCCCGGCGTGTTCCAGCCAGCCACCCCAGATCGCTGCCGAGCAGCCGAGGAAGATGAAGAACAGGGTGTAGATCCAGCCGAGCATCGAGATCGGCCAGTCGCATTGCGAAGAGAAGACCTGAGCGATGAAGCTCATGTCCGGCGCGCAAGCCACTGGCGCGGTGACGCCCAGTGCCTTGGACAGCGGCAACCAGAACACCGAGAAACCGTAGGCCATGCCGATGCACAGGTGGATGGCCAGCGCGGCCGGTGGAACCAGCCAGCGGTTGAAACCGGGCTTGGCGATGATGCGCTCCTTGGACAGGAACGCAGGCTGGTCGGCGCGAAGGCCGTCCGCCGTGATACTCGTGCTCATTGTGTATCCCCCAATTATTAGTATGGTTCGCCAGCCACTGTTCACCCTCGGCCTTTATGCACGCAGGCATGACCGTTTTTTCAGGTGAAGCTCCTTGAAGGCGCGACGTTAAGTCGCAGAAGGACGGACGAACCGGCGAAGGTTACCATTTGCACGTGACAGAAAAACCAAACTGATATCACCTTTTTCGTGTCATCTGATCTCGCCCCCTCAGGAAAAAGCCATGCCGATCGTTGTCCAAGCGCTGAACGATGCCAGTTATCAGGATCAACAGGATTTGCAGAAGATCTATCGTGACGCTCCGCAGTGGCTGTTCGCGCCGTATTCCGGGGACGCCCAGTTGATCGAAAGCAGCCTGGCGGACGGGTCTTTGATTACAGGACGTTTCAACGACCGACTGCTCGGTGCGGCGCGCCTGACAAGGCACGACGGGATTTGGTACTTGTCGCATTTGTGTGTACGAAAAGTCACCCGGCGCCGTGGGGTGGCTGAGCGATTGGTGAACCAAGCGCAGAAAATGGCGTCGCAAGCGGGTGCCCAACTGCGCCTGCTGGCACCGGCCGGACACCTTGAAACGCAGGCGCTGGCCGCCAAACTGCAAGTGCCGCTGGAAGTCATCGCGACATGACAGCGCCCCGAACCGGGCGGATGCAGCGCTATACTCCCCGGCTAAATTACGAATTCGACTAACTACAAGGACTCGCCCATGAAAGCGTTCGGCAAAATCCTGGGTCTGGTACTTCTCGGGCTGTTGCTGATCATTGTGGCGGCGGGCTTCGCCCTGACCCACCTGTTTGATCCCAACGACTACAAAGACGAGATCCGCCAGATAGCCCGCGACAAGGCCCACATCGAGCTGACGCTCAATGGCGATATCGGCTGGAGCCTGTTCCCGTGGCTCGGCCTGGAACTGCATGAAGCCAGCATCGCCACCCTGATCAACCCGACCGAACCGTATGCCGACCTGCAGATGCTCGGCCTGTCCGTGCGCGTTCTGCCACTGTTGCGCCGTGAAGTGCAGATGAGCGATGTGCGTGTCGAAGGCCTGAACCTGCGCCTCAAACGCGACAAGAACGGCCACGGCAACTGGGAAGATATCGGCAAATTGCCGACAGCCGCCGCGCCCGCCGGCAGCCCGGCGCCTGCCAGCGCACCTGCTGCCGAAGCCCCTGCCCAGCCGGAAAAACCGCCGCAGCCGATCCGCCTCGACATCGACAGCCTGACGGTCAATAACGCCCGCGTTGAATACAACGACGAGCAGACCGGCAAGCAGTACAGCGCCGAAAGCATTCAGTTGAGCACCGGTGCGGTACACGACTCGACCAACATTCCGCTGAAAGCCACGGCGTTCCTCAGCACCAATCAGCCTGTGCTGCGGGTACGCACCGAGCTCAATGGCGAGCTGCGCATCGAACGCGCCCTGCAACGTTACAAGTTCGAAGACATGAAACTGTCCGGCGAACTGACCGGCGACCCACTGCAGGGCAAGGCCATGACCTTCTCCGCCCAAGGCCAGATCTCCCTGGACAAGGCAGCGAATGTCGCCGAATGGACCGGGATCAAGATCTCCGCCAACCAGTTGCGCGCCCTCGGCGAGCTGAAGGCCAACGACCTCGACAAGACCCCGCAGATCACTGGCGGGATCTCGATCGCCCAGTTCGATCTGGCGAAATTCGTCGACAGCATCGGCCAGACATTGCCCGCCATGGCGCCCGGCAGCCTGAGCAAAGTCGAACTGGTCAGCCGCGTGGCCGCCACGCCAACCAGCGTGGCTTTCGACAACGTCAACCTGAAACTCGACGACAGCAGCTTCAGCGGGCGCATTGCCGTGGAAGACTTCGCCAAGCAGTCGCTGCGCGCGATCCTCAAGGCCGACACCTTTGATGTCGACCGCTACCTGCCGCCGAAATCGGACAAGACCAAAAACGCCACGCAAGTGCGTCAGGCCGAAGTCGCCAGCACCGAAGCCGATGCCATGGCCGGCGCCGGCAGCACACCGCTGCCGGACAAACCGAGCAAAAGCGCCTGGAGCACCGAGCGTCTGCTGCCGGTCGAGCGTCTGGCCAAACTCGACGTCGATGCCGACCTGACCTTCGGCCAACTGACCCTCGACAAACTGCCGATCCAGAACGCTGCACTCAAGGCCACAGGCCAGAGCGGCCTGCTGACCCTGCAAAACCTGCGCGGCGAGCTATACGGCGGCGACTTCGAAGCCAAGGGCACCCTCGACGTACGCCCGAGCGCCCCCGTGCTCAATCTGCAGACCAAAATCAACCGCGTGCCGGCCGAGAAAATTCTCGAAAGCCAGGGCAAGAATCCGCCGGTCAAAGGCCTGGTCACGCTGACCAGCAACCTCACCGGCAGCGGCAACAGCCAGCAGGCGCTGATCGAAACCCTCAACGGCAACGCCAGTTTCGTGATCAACAACGGCGTGCTGCTCAACGCCAATCTTGAACAGCAACTGTGCAAAGGCATCGCCACCCTCAATCGCAAAACCCTCAGCGGCGAGCCACGAGGCAAGGACACACCGTTCCAGGAACTCAAGGGCAACCTGACCTTGCGCAACGGCGTGGCGAGCAACCCGGACCTGAAAGTGCGCATCCCGGGCATGACCGTCAACGGCAACGGCGACATCGACCTGAAAGTGCTGGGCATGGATTACCGCGTCGGCATCATCGTCGAGGGCGACACCAGCGCCATGCCGGATCCGGCCTGTCAGGTCGGCGAGAAATTCGTCGGTATCGAGTGGCCGCTGCGCTGCCGTGGCCCGCTGGAGCTGGGCGCCAAGGCCTGCCGTGTGGATAACGAACGTCTCGGCCAGGTCGCGACCAAAATCGCCGGTGACAAACTCAGCGAAAAGATCGATGAAAAACTCGGCGACAAGGTCAGCCCGGAATTGAAAAACGCATTGAAGGGGCTGTTCAAGCGATGAGAGCGGAGCAGTTTTCCACGGCGGTGCTGGAATGGTTCGACCGCCACGGCCGCCACGATTTGCCTTGGCAGCAAGACATCAATCCGTATCGGGTATGGGTCTCGGAGATCATGTTGCAGCAGACCCAGGTCAGCACCGTGCTCAATTACTTCGACCGCTTCATGGCCGCGCTGCCAACAGTACAAGCGCTGGCCGAAGCGCCGGAGGACGAAGTGCTGCACTTGTGGACCGGGCTGGGTTACTACACCCGCGCGCGCAATCTGCAGAAGACTGCGAAGATCGTCGTCAGCCAGTACGGCGGCGAATTTCCGCGGGACGTCGAAAAGCTGACGGATCTGCCGGGGATCGGCCTGTCCACCGCCGGGGCTATCGCCAGCATCAGCATGGGCCTGCGCGCGCCGATCCTCGATGGCAACGTCAAACGCGTTCTGGCGCGCTTTACCGCGCAGGAGGGATACCCGGGTGAGCCGAAGGTCGCCAAACAGCTGTGGGCCAATGCAGAGCGTTTCACGCCGCACGATCGGGTCAACGCCTACACCCAGGCGATGATGGATCTTGGCGCCACGCTGTGTACGCGCAGCAAACCGAGCTGCCTGCTGTGCCCGCTGGAAAAGGGCTGTGAGGCGCACATGCTTGGGCTGGAGACGCGCTATCCGATCCCCAAACCACGCAAGGCCATCCCGCAGAAACGCACGCTGATGCCGCTGCTGGCCAACGGCGAAGGCGCGATTCTGCTTTATCGTCGCCCGTCGACAGGCCTGTGGGGCGGTTTATGGAGCCTGCCGGAACTCGATGACCTCGACGACCTGCAGCATCTGGCCGACCAGCACTCGCTGACCATGGGCGAGCAGCAGGCGCTGCCAAGCCTCGTCCACACCTTCAGCCATTTCCAGCTGTCCATCGAACCCTGGCTGGTTCAGGTGCAGGAGGCCGGTCAGCACGTGGCCGAGGCCGACTGGCTCTGGTATAACCTCGCCACCCCGCCGCGCCTGGGCCTTGCCGCCCCGGTCAAAACCTTGCTCGAACGCGCGGCCGCCGTATTGAACGCAGGAGAGTCGTCATGACCCGCACCATCATGTGCCGCAAGTACAAAGAAGAACTGCCCGCGCTGGAACGCGCTCCTTTCCCGGGCGCCAAAGGTCAGGATATTTTTGACCACGTCTCGGCCAAGGCCTGGGCTGACTGGCAGAAACACCAGACCCTGCTGATCAACGAAAAGCGTCTGAACATGATGAACGCCGAAGACCGCAAATATCTTCAGGGCGAAATGGACAAGTACTTCTCTGGCGAGGATTACGCCAAGGCTGAAGGCTACGTTCCGCCTGCAGAGTAAACCCGCAAAATCGGGGGTCGGATCGTAAGCGACGGAATTAATTTAAGAAATTTTAAAAAAGTCGTTGACGTAAATCCGAAAAACCCTTTTAATGCGCCCCGTTGCCCAGATAGCTCAGTCGGTAGAGCAGGGGATTGAAAATCCCCGTGTCGGCGGTTCGATTCCGTCTCTGGGCACCAAATACCGAAAACCCTGAATCGCAAGATTCAGGGTTTTTTTATGCCTGCGATTTGATGGCGGCTCAATCCAGCCCCTTTGCGCAGCCCAGAAAAAACCCGCGAGCCTTTCCCAGGCATCGCGGGTTTTGATTGCGCAAATGCGCGACGGGTTTCGAACAAAGGCGATCCGCGCTACTTTGGCTGCACCTTATGGAAGAGGGTCATCCGTTCGATGAACCAGAAAAGAACCCGCGTGCCCCTGCCCCATCCGCCACCCTATCGCCAGAGTCGGACTGCATTCTGGCTGACGGCGCTGGTCGGCGTACTAATCGCCTTCCTCATCGGCGCGTCGATTTATCTGATCGTCCACAGCTTGATCAGCGGCTCCATCACCACATGGAACCGCTCCGGTCCACGCCACACCTACACCCTTGCACTGCAACCGCGAATGTTCTGGTTCGAGATCGTGTCGCAATGCATCGGCACCGTATTCCTGATAGCCGTCGGCTGGATCGGACTATGGATTCACCGAATGGCGCAAGAACCCACTGACAAGCAGAAGGGCAAGCGTACGCGGGGGTAAATGACGGTTGGCCCTCAGAGGGTGTTGACGTAGTCGACCGGCAACAAAACCGTGTCGAGCGCAGCGTCTACCGGCAGCGATACCACGGTAATCACCGGGCAAACGATCATCATGTAGCAGATGACCGCGGCGGGCATGCCGTCTCCCCCTCTCACGCCAAGCAAGTGCAGGTTGCCGTCGACGCCTTTGTAGTACGGTTCTGCAGAATCACCGTTCAGGCGCCCCATCATCGTTCCACAACCAGCCAACAGCAAAACCAGGCTCACCGCTGAGCCAATACGCAAAATCCCTTTCAAACCAGCACTTCCTTGCATCACAGAAACATAAGGCGCGGGATTGTACCCGCGCCTCGACTTTCAATTGAACCCAACACTATCCAGCGTCATTCCAGTGGAACACCAGATTGCGGGCAGCGCCGCTGCCAACGTCTGTCTCATCGCGCCTTGTTTCGCCATTGCGGGTGGCGACCACCGTGTACTTACCGGGTGGTAGTTGCACGTAAACCAGCGGACCCGTTTGGGTGAGGGTCAGTACGGTTTGCCCTGGTGACTTTTGAATCATCACATCGACATCAGCGGTGTACTGGTCTTGCGCCCCCACCGCGAACGTCATGTGCAGGTTGTAACCGGTGGATTGTTGAATGGCTTTTGCCTCATCAACGCCAATCCCGCCGGACAAGTAGTTGATGCCGTTTTGCTGCTGTTGTTGAGCCTGTACGCCTGCGCTGTCGACGGGCTCAAGGCTGGCCGCCTGCAGCATCGCCGGAAAAGCCAATACAGCGACCGCAGCGACTGGCAGCATGAATGAAAGAATGCGCTTCATAATCCCTACTCCCGGACTCTTTTAGAGCCCAACCGTGACTCCTTATTTGATCCGGCCAGGGAAGCACGCGTTTTAGATTGATTGGAACTTGGCCTGTGTACGAAATGGACTACAGACCATCACTCACTGAAACACCTTTTGCCGGCAACGTCCTGCAATACCCATCCCCTCTTCCTGCCGTCTATACAGGGCTCGCCCGACATCGCCGAGCGGCGAATCCCGGCATGCTTTGCGTCTGTTTCCACTGATGCGGAAGACTCGATGAGCCAGGTAAAACCTACTGATGCGCAAGACCCGAAAATCGATTCATTGCTGGGGGAGTTGGGCGAACTGATTCGCCAGGCGCGGCAAAAAGTGCTGCGTGCTGTTGATACGATTCAAGTCCAGACCTGTTGGCAGATCGGCCGGCATATTGTCGAGTTTGAACAGCAAGGGGCGCAGCGGGCGGGGTATGGCAAGCAGTTGCTGGCCTTGTTGGCGAAGGATCTGACGGCGCAGTTCGGGAAGGGGTTTGATGCTTCCAACCTGCGCTATATGCGCCTCTTTTATCAGGCATTTCCAATTCGTGACGCACTGCGTCACGAATTGAGCTGGACCCACTATCGGCGGCTTTTGGGCGTCACCAGTGAAAAGGCTCGCCATTGGTACATGGAAGAGTCTGCCAATCTGAACTGGTCCAGTCGCGCCCTTGATCGACAGATCAATACGCTCTACTACGAGCGACTGCTGATGAGTCGAGACAAAGCCGATGTGATCGAAGAGGCCACCACCCACATTGCAGCCATGAAACCCCATCCGCGCGAATTCATACGCGATCCCGCCATACTCGAATTCCTTGGGCTACCGTCGGCCGGCAAGGTCAGGGAGAGTCGTCTCGAACAGGCTCTCATTGACCACCTGCAGAGCTTTCTTCTGGAGTTGGGTAAAGGCTTTTCCTTTGTCGCTCGACAACAACGCATCAGCACCGATGGTGACGATCTGTACATCGACCTGGTGTTCTACAACTATTTGCTCAAATGCTTCGTGATCATTGACCTCAAGCGCGGCAAGCTCAGTGCCGGCGATGTCGGACAGATGGACATGTACGTGCGCATGTACGACGAGCTCAAGCGCAGCGAGGGCGACAAGCCGACAGTCGGGATCATTCTGTGTGCAGAGAGCAATGATTCGGTCGCGCGTTACTCGATGCTCAAGGGCAATGAGCAACTGTTCGCCAGCAGTTACAAGACGATACTGCCGAGTGAGGAAGAATTACGCGCAGAACTCAATCGGGAACAGGCCTTGATCGAAGAACGCCTGCTCATTCAATCGACTGAATAAACCTTCTGGATTGTTGCCGGGCGGCGCCGAGACTATCGTTGGCAACTTACCCGCAAAGGTAGAAAGCCATGACCTGTCAGGACACGCCCGCGATGCAGGATATGCAGTCAAGGTTGCCAATTTTGACCGCGGCGCAAGGTGAACCCTTCACGGAAGCCGCCGAGGATGACTTTGCCCTTGGCGGCTTCACCTGGCGCCATGCCCTGCCCGACATCCAGCGACCGGTAGTCATCATCAACGCCGCCACCTCGGTACGCTGCCGACACTATTCACGCTTCGCCGATTACCTGTTCGCCAACGGCTTCGACGTGATCACCTACGACTATCGAGGCATCGGCGAATCACGCCCGGCAACCCTGAAAGGCCTTGAGGCTTCATGGACCGACTGGGGCGCGCTGGATTTCGAGGCGATGCTCAAACGCGCGCAACGGGAATTCTCCGGCCAGCCAATCGATGTGGTCGGCCACAGTTTCGGCGGTTGCGCGGCCGGACTCGGCGAGTCCGGGCAGGTCATTCGTCGGCTGGTGACGGTCGGCGCGCAGTTCGCTTACTGGCGCGACTATGCGCCGGCACAGCGCTGGCGCATGTTTGGTAAATGGCATTTGCTGATGCCGCTGCTGACGCGGTTCTGTGGCTATTTCCCGGGCAAGCGCCTCGGCTGGCTGGAGGACACGCCCGCCGGTGTCGTACGCGACTGGAGCACGCCTGCCGCGCGCTACGAGCAGCGTCCGAGTGGTCGCCGACTGCTGAAGGCAAGCGGTCGCCTGCCCTTCGCCAACGTCCGCGCACACACCCTGGCGATCAGTATTAGCGACGACCCCTACGGCACCATTCCAGCCATCGAACGCCTGCTCGACTACTTCAGCCATGCGCACAAAACCCACCTGCGCATCGAGCCGCAGGACATCGGCGAACAACAAGTCGGACATTTCGCCTTTTTTCGCAGCGCATACCAAGCCACACTATGGCCCATCGCTCTGACCTGGCTGCAAACCGGCGAGCTGGCCCCCGACACACCCGGGCGGCCAGTGCCACGCAGCTGAGCCCTTTCAACGCACGACGGAACACACCATGGCCTCCGCCAACAAGCAGCAAAAACGCGCCGCCCGGGCCAAGACCAAGGCCAAGCAAAACCGCAGCAAACGCGCCGAGACGCCGGTCGAACTGGACCCGAACGATGACCGTATCGACTTCGAGTCGGTGGACCTGACCGAGCTGTTCAAGAAAATGATCGATGCCGAGAAGATCAGCCAGCAAGCCATGTGCACCGCGTTCCTCGAAGACCCGCTGCTAGGACTGGTCTACGAGCAGGAAGGCGAAGAAGGCGCGATGGATTTCATCCTCGCCGCGCTGATCGAGTATCGCCAGTGGTCCCAGGAAACCGACGAAGCCGGCGCCCTGGCGTGGATCGAATCCCCGGCCTTCCAGGCCGACTATGTGGCGGCGTCCGACGCGATCGCCGCACAAACCCAACAGAAGAACTGAGTACCCATGGCATCCCTGAACAAGCAACAGAAACGCGCCAAACGCGCCAAGGCCAAAGCCAAGCACATCCGCATGGTCGGCCGTAAGCCGCTGGACCAGGACGACAATCTCGGGCATCTGGACGAGCCGATCCCGGAATACACCCTCGCAATGTTCAGCAAAATGCGCGACGCCGAAGCCGTCAGCCGCAACGAAATGCTGCTGACCCTGCTGCGCGAACTGGCGTTCATCATCGTTGACCATCCAGAACTGCTGGACATGGAAAACGCCGAGAACGAAGGCATGGCCGCCACTCACCTGGCCGCCGACATGCTGATCGACTACCGCATGTGGGCCGATGGCATGGACATCGAAACCGCCCAGGCCTGGCTGACCGAGCCACAGTTCATCACCGATTTCGGGATTGCGCTGGATACTTACGGCAAGTCGCTGAATGCCCAGGAAG
This sequence comes from Pseudomonas sp. 13B_3.2_Bac1, assembly GCF_025466205.1. Taxonomy (NCBI): domain Bacteria; kingdom Pseudomonadati; phylum Pseudomonadota; class Gammaproteobacteria; order Pseudomonadales; family Pseudomonadaceae; genus Pseudomonas; species Pseudomonas sp. 13B_3.2_Bac1. The sequence goes on along the minus strand of NZ_JANLOG010000149.1, from coordinate 96,991 downwards.
AAAAGAGCGAATAAACCCCGCGCACAAACAAAAACGGCCGCTCGTCATCACTGACAGCGGCCGTTTTGCATTACGCGTTGCGGATCAGTTCAACACCACCGCACCACGGTTTTCCTGCTTGCGACGACGCGCCACCAGCAGGCCGGCGACGACTACCATGAGGCTCAGCAGGCCGGTCGCGAGGATTTCCACGCGGTGGGCTTCCTGGAACAGCATGATGGTCAGGGCCGCGACGATGAAGATGATCACCGCGTAGGTCAGGCCCGGGAACAGCCACATGCTGAAGACGATTTTTTCGCCGCGGGCCATGCGTTGTTTACGCATGCGCAGTTGCGAGAACGCGATCACCAGGTACACCAGCAGCGCGATGGCGCCGGAACTGGCCAGCAGGAATTCGAACACCGCGGCCGGGGCCACGTAGTTGGCGAAGGTGCAGAGGAACGCCGCACCGGTCGACAACATCACTGCCCAGTAAGGCGTGCCGCTTTTGTTGACCCGAGTTGACATGGCCGGTGCGTCACCGCGCTTGCCGAGGGAGAACAGCATGCGCGACGAGGTGTACAGCGCCGAGTTCAGGCAGCTGGTTACCGCGACCAGCACCACGATGTCGACGATCATTTTCGCGTTCGGGATGCCCATGCGCTCAAGCACGGTCTGGTAGGAACCGAGGTTGGCCAGGGTCGGATCGTTCCACGGCACCAGGGCCACAACGATGAAGATCGACACGAGGTAGAACAGGCCGATCCGCCAGATCACCGAGTTGGTAGCCTTGGAGATCTGTTTACCCGGGTTCTTCGATTCCGCGGCCGCGATGGTCACGATTTCGGTACCCATGAACGAGAACATGGTGGTCAGGATTGCACCCAGCACCGCGCCCATGCCGTTGGGCAGGAAGCCGCCGGAGTCGAACAGGTGCGAAACACCGCTGACCTGGCTGTTCGGCAGGAAGCCGAAGATCGCCGCAAGGCCAAGGATGATGAAGCCGATGATCGCCAGCACTTTGATCAGGGCGAACCAGAATTCGAACTCACCGTAGTTCTTCACACTGAACAGGTTGGTGACCGTCAGCAGCAGGGTGATGATCAGTGCGAACGCCCAGATGCCGACACTCGGGAACCAGGCATGGAGGATGGTCGCGGCGGCGTTGGCCTCCAGCGGAATCACCAATACCCAGAACCACCAGTACAACCAGCCGATGGTGAAACCGGCCCAGTGCCCGATGGCACGGTCGGCGTAAGTCGAGAACGAGCCGGTGTCGGGCGAAGCGACAGCCATCTCACCGAGCATGCGCATCACCAGCACCACCAAGGTACCGGCGGCGGCGTAAGCCAGCAGCACAGCAGGGCCGGCGGCAGCGATAGCGTGGCCGGAGCCAACGAACAGACCGGCGCCGATAACACCGGCGATCGACAACATGGTCACATGACGCGGTTTGAGCCCCTGTTCGAGGCCATTGGAGCTTGGGGTACTGCTCATCGGAACTACCTTTGCGAGGAAAGCGATTGCGTCCGTCCCGTCTGGTTTTCCTTCTCGTAAAAAGAAACCAACGGGGCGTTCCAGATTCTGCACGCAATAAGTGCGCCAAAATGTTTCAAACTCTTCTGGCCCGCGGCTTTTAACGCGACCGGACAGTCATCGCAAGTCCTTAAAATTAATGGCAATTCGCCAGAACGTTACCCTGCGACTCACTTTTCAAACGAACGAGCGCACCAGGAACACACTGAAAAAGTGTGGGATGCACAATAAAAGGGCGATTCAGGAACGTTCGGCCGGATAGCGCTTCCAACACCCCGCCAAAGCTGGCAACATCGCGCCTTTTTTTACGCAACACCCACGGGGCTGCACGTTTAAACACCCGTTCGGTTGTTGATGGGGCGACAGTCTGCTGTGCCGATGCGACAACCTGCCACACGCCATCCGCTTACCGCTCGTAGCGCTGTTGGCTGCCATTGAAACGCTATGCTAGCTTGGCCGCCTCGCCAGGAAGGCCCGCCAACAGCAGGAGCGCAACATATATGAGGAACGCACATGGCTGAGGCCACGCCCGCGCTTGAAATCCGCAACTTGCACAAACGCTACGGACAGCTTGAGGTGCTCAAAGGCATCTCGCTGACCGCCCGCGACGGCGATGTGATCTCGATCCTCGGTTCCTCCGGTTCCGGCAAGTCCACGTTCCTGCGTTGCATCAACCTGTTGGAAAACCCGCACCAGGGCCAGATTCTGGTGGCCGGTGAAGAACTCAAGCTCAAGCCCGCCAAGAATGGCGAACTGGTTGCCGCTGATGGCAAACAGATCAACCGCCTGCGTTCCGAGATTGGTTTTGTATTTCAAAACTTTAATCTGTGGCCGCACATGAGCGTGCTCGACAACATCATCGAAGCCCCGCGCCGCGTGCTCGGCCAGAGCAAGGCCGAAGCCATCGAAGTCGCCGAAGCGCTGCTGGCCAAGGTCGGCATCGCCGACAAGCGCCACGCCTACCCGGCGCAATTGTCCGGAGGTCAGCAACAACGGGCCGCGATCGCCCGCACGCTGGCGATGCAGCCGAAGGTGATTCTGTTCGACGAACCCACCTCCGCCCTTGACCCGGAAATGGTTCAGGAAGTACTTAGTGTCATCCGCGCACTGGCCGAAGAAGGCCGCACCATGCTGTTGGTGACCCACGAAATGGGCTTTGCCCGTCAGGTCTCCAGCGAAGTGGTGTTCCTCCACCAGGGGTTGGTGGAAGAGCAAGGATCGCCTCAGCAGGTGTTCGACAACCCGCTTTCGGCGCGCTGCAAACAATTCATGTCCAGCAACCGCTAACGGAGCAACCTGCATGCAGAATTTTAAAAAGGTCTTCCTGGCCGCCGCCGTCACCCTCGCGTTCAGCGCCGGTGCCATGGCCGAGACCCTGAAGATGGGCATCGAAGCGGCTTACCCGCCGTTCAACAACAAAGACGCCAGCGGCAACGTGGTCGGCTTCGACAAAGACATCGGTGACGCCCTGTGCGCCAAGATGAAAGTCGAGTGCACCGTGGTCACCTCCGACTGGGACGGCATCATCCCTGCGTTGAACGCGAAGAAGTTCGATTTCCTGATCTCCTCGCTGTCGATCACCGAAGAGCGCAAGGGCGCGGTGGACTTCACTGACCCGTACTACTCGAACAAGCTGCAGTTCATCGCGCAGAAAGATAAAGAGTTCAAAACCGACAAGGATTCACTCAAAGGCAAGATCATCGGCACGCAGCGCGCCACCCTCGCCGGCACCTGGCTCGAGGACACTTACGGTAGCGATATCGAAGTAAAGCTCTATGACACCCAGGAAAACGCCTACCTGGATCTGACCTCCGGTCGTGTCGACGCGATCCTCGCCGACAAGTACGCCAACTACGACTGGCTGAAAACCGACGCCGGCAAGAACTACGAGTTCAAGGGCGACCCGGTCGTGGAAAGCGACAAGATCGGCATCGCCGTGCGTAAAGGCGATCCGCTGCGTGAGAAGCTGAACGCCGCGCTGAAGGAAATCGTCGCTGACGGTACCTACAAGAAGATCAACGACAAGTACTTCCCGTTCAGCATCTATTGATCTGACCTGCGGGACCGGCGCCGTGATCCGACGGCGCCGGCTCCCGGCCTTGCCTGCCGCGATTTGAAAAGAAATCCATGATTATCGACCTCTACGGATTCGGCCCGGCCCTCGCCGCCGGTGCGCTGATGACCGTCAAACTGGCGCTGACGGCCCTGTGCCTGGGACTGGTGCTCGGTCTGCTCGGCGCCTTGGCCAAGACTTCCCCGTACAAGCCGCTGCAATGGCTTGGCGGTACTTATTCGACTTTGGTACGCGGTGTCCCGGAATTGCTCTGGGTGCTGTTGATCTACTTCGGTACGGTCAACCTGATGCGCAGCCTCGGTGAGTTCTTCGGCAACCCCGACCTGCAACTCAGCGCATTCGCCGCTGGCGTGATTGCGCTGGGCCTGTGCTTCGGCGCCTACGCCACCGAAGTGTTCCGCGGCGCGATCCTCGCCATTCCCAAGGGCCACCGTGAAGCCGGTGTGGCGCTGGGCCTGTCGAAATGGCGGATCTTCACCAAGCTGATCATGCCGCAGATGTGGCGCATCGCCCTGCCCGGTCTGGGCAACCTGTTCATGATCCTGATGAAAGACACCGCACTGGTGTCGGTGATCGGCCTGGAAGAAATCATGCGTCACGCACAGATCGGCGTGACCGTGTCGAAACAGCCGTTCACCTTCTATCTGGTGGCCGCGGTCATGTATCTGGGCCTGACAGTGCTGGCGATGAGCGGCATGCACTTCCTGGAAAAACGCGCCGCTCGCGGCTTTGCGAGGAGCGCTTCATGAACTGGGAAGTGATCATCAAGTGGCTGCCGAAACTGGCGCAGGGCGCGACCCTGACCCTGGAACTGGTGGCGATTGCCGTGATTGCCGGCCTGTTGCTGGCCATTCCGCTGGGCATCGCCCGCTCCTCGAAGCTGTGGTACGTGCGCGCTTTGCCCTACGCCTACATCTTCTTTTTCCGTGGCACGCCGCTGCTGGTGCAACTGTTCCTCGTCTACTACGGCCTGGCGCAGTTCGATGCGGTGCGTAGCAGCGCACTGTGGCCGTACCTGCGCGATCCGTTCTGGTGTACCACCGCGACCATGACCCTGCACACCGCGGCGTACATCGCCGAGATCCTGCGCGGCGCGATCCAGGCGATTCCACCGGGCGAAATCGAAGCGGCGCGGGCACTGGGCATGTCCAAGCCCAAGGCAATGTTCTACATCATGTTGCCGCGTGCGGCGCGCATCGGCCTGCCGGCCTACAGCAACGAAGTGATCCTGATGCTCAAGGCCAGTGCGCTGGCGAGCACCGTGACCCTGCTGGAACTGACCGGCATGGCCCGCACGATCATTGCCCGCACCTACCTGCCGGTGGAAATCTTCTTCGCCGCCGGCGTGTTTTATCTGCTGATGTCCTACGTGCTGGTGCGCGGCTTCAAGCTGCTGGAGCGCTGGCTGCGCGTCGATGCCTGCCAAGGGCGTTGAAACTTCCCACGTGCTGACGGGCGAGGACCTACTCGCCCGTTTCACTGCGCTGGATGCTTTTTTGATTGAGCATCAGGCGCTGTGGAAACCTCGTCCGTTCACTCATCTTTCGCTTCCATGGGAAACCGCCTACCCCGAATTGGCTTCGTGGCTACGCGGACGATCGCTGGAAGATGCAGAGCTTGTGCATAACCACCCTGCCGATCTCATCGATGCGCCGGAGCCGTTCGCTTCATTGGCGGCGTTGTCGGCTGAGCTGAGCGCAGTCGGAGAGTTGCCGGCACATGCGCTGGAAGCGGCAAGCCATCGATTGAATGTCGATGTGCCGGGGCGCAAGTGGCAGCAAATTGAAGCGTTCGCCAGCCGCTTGTCTTTCGCCTCTGCGCCAACACATTGGCTGGACTGGTGTTCCGGCAAGGGGCATTTGGGCCGACGCCTGCTGGGCGCCGGGCAACAGCTGACCTGTGTTGAATACGATCCGGCGCTGGTCGCCAGCGGTCAGGCATTAAGTCAGCGCCATCATTTGCACGCCCTGCATGTCGAGCAGGATGTGCTGGCAGCAGACGCCACGACTGTTTTGAGCGCTCAACACACCCCGGTCGCCCTGCACGCCTGCGGCGACCTGCATGTGCGCCTGATGCAACTGGCGAGCGCTGCCGGATGTCAGCAGATGGCCATCGCCCCGTGCTGCTACAACCGGATCAATCGCAACGAGTACCAGGCCTTGTCCTGCGCCGGCATGCGATCTGCCCTACAACTCTCGCTCGAAGATCTGGCACTGCCCATGAGCGAAACCGTCACCGCCGGCGCACGCGTCCGACGTCAGCGCGACACCTCGATGGCCCGGCGCCTGGCCTTCGACCTGCTGCAACGGCAACTGCGCGGCGTCGACGAATACCTGCCAACCCCGTCCCTGCCCAGCGTCTGGCTGGACAAACCCTTCGCCGATTACTGCCGCGACCTGGCAGCGCTGAAAGAGTTATCCACAATCGGCACGCCAGACTGGCAGGCACTGGAAGCCGCCGGTTGGCAGCGGTTGGCCGAAGTTCGCAACCTGGAACTACTACGCGGACTGTTCCGACGACCGTTGGAGCTTTGGTTGAACCTGGATCGAGCACTTTTCCTCGTCGAACAGGGATACGACGTACGCCTCGGCACCTTTTGCGACACCCCACTGACACCGCGTAATTTCCTGCTGCTGGCCGAACGCGCTTAAAATCTTTACAGCCTGTGGATAACTCTGTTGATGGTTTTCCAGTGGATCCAATATTCACGGCCGTTAGACCGCTTAAACAGCATTGGTCATTTTTTGTTCATATTGATAAAAAACCTGTAAAACAGGGATTTGCGCACAAAATGAGAACGTGTCCACAAAATCCCCTGCAACACTGCCGTTGCGTCGATCCGTTGTGCATAAGCTTCCAATCAAAACGACATAAACGGGTGAAATGGGTGCTTGAACGGTGCGGAAATCCTGCCCTCACGCTCAGTCTGGCTTGATCGCGTAGCACCTCGGTTTTGCGGCTAAAAACTCGGCGTCACCGCTCACGCCAAGCCTGATCCAGCGCCTGCGTAAAAATAGTCTGAATTCAGGGGTTTACAGAACCAACCCAATCGCTATAATCGTCGCCCACACGCCGGTATAGCTCAGTTGGTAGAGCAACTGACTTGTAATCAGTAGGTCCCGGGTTCGACTCCTGGTGCCGGCACCATACAAAACGAAGCCCCTGCAGAAATGCAGGGGCTTTGTTGTTTCTGGGGTGTTTATATTTTTGCAGTTTCAGCTTCAGTGGAAATAGCTTCATCCCTTCCCCCGCCCTTCGGGCGATCAGGGACACTTCCTCTTACACACTAAGAGAGAACGGGCTTTGACCCGACGCTCATATTTCCGTCTTATGCTAAATTATGAAATAGCAATAATTATGGTGTACACATAAAAAGGTGTAATCGTATGAGCAGCATTTTTCAGCGCCCTGAACTGGCAGAGTCAATGGCTAACCAGCTTCTCAATCCAGGTGTGCTCGACGAAGGTCTTCGCTCAGGTCTGTTTCTATCTGGCCTGCGCCGTACAGGTAAAACGACGTTTTTGAGGAGCGACCTTATCCCGGCCTTGGAGGAAGCAGGTGCTTTGGTCATCTATGTCGACTTATGGAGCGACACTCTGGCCAACCCGGCAACGCTTGTGCACAACGCCATCCGGGAAACCCTGAAAGATCTGCAAACTCCGGGTTCCTCTGCCTTGGAAACATTCAAGCGCGTCAGCAATGTTGAAATCGGCGCCGCTGGATTTAAGTTCGGTTTCAAACTCGACAGTATTGGCAGCGTCGACGGCCCGACTCTGGCGCATGCACTCACTGAAGTTGTAGATCAAGCCAAGACTGATCTGGTGTTGATCATTGACGAAGTACAGCACGCCATTTCCTCAGACGACGGCAATCAACTGCTCCTGGCACTCAAAGCCGCCCGCGACGCCATCAATCCTCGCCCGAAAACGCCGGGATATTTTCTGTTTATTGGTACCGGCTCGCACAGGGCGCAAGTCAGCGAATTGACCGCCAAACGCAACCACGCCTTTTCCGGCGCCACGTCAGCAGCCTACCCATTGCTGAAAGGCGATTACGTTGAATTCCTGCTCAACCGCCTCGCAATGACAGTGAAGAAGGACAAACTGCCATCCCTCGAAGCCGCTATCGACGCGTTCAACACTTTGGGAAATCGACCTGAAGAAATGCTGAAAGCCCTACGCCAACTCTTGCAGCAAGAGGGCGAACCCGATGTTTTCCTACCAGTAATCGCCAGCACATTACGCTCGGCCGCGGCGAGCATCGAGCTGGAAAAAGTCGAGCTACTGGGTAGCCTGGCTCAAGCCGTTTTCAACAAGATCGCATCTACAGAAGGCGATGCTCGCGGAATTTTCTCCACTGACGCAGCTGCTGAGTATTCAAAGTCAGTCGGGCGAGAGGTGAGGGTCGAGGAGATTCAACCGGTGGTGATTGCGCTGGTTGCCGAGAACATCATCATGCGACGTGGCCATGGGATTTATGCGATTACAGATCAGTTTGTTCAAGAGATCTGGCTGGAAGAGCGGGCCTTGATAGAGGGGAGCTAGACTGAAAAGCATGTATTACAAAAACCCCGTACGAATATGCTGAGGCTTTGTTTTTCCGAACCAGTAGATATCGCAAGCAGGATGGAAGTACCGCAACGCATGGCGCGAGGTCCTGAGAAATTTGTTCTAACGAGAAGCCAGGCAAAGCCACTACTGGCCACGATGGCGCGCCTCTATTCCCCAGCTACCGTCAAACCCGTCGCTGCCAATTCAAGGACCGGCCCTGAGAACCCGGGTAAGGTACAGGCAAGCCGCCAGTAAGAAGCCTCGCCGCACCGCGAGGGCTTGTTGCGCTTCAAACCTGACTGATCTCAAACACAAACGAAATCCTGCGTTGACTCGCACTCCACACATAACGCAGATGTTTGCCCTGCTTCGGAATCGACACCGCTGGCGGCCGGAACGCGGCGACACATTCGTGGCCCGGCAGGCGAACGCTGTTGTAGAGCATCCCCCACGATTCAGACTCACGCAGTTGTCGGGCAAACGCCTGGGATGGGCCATAGGCGTCTGGATCGGGTTGATGCAAATCTGGAAAGTCGTGACGAACATCATGCAGCGGCTTAACCACGCGATTAACGTAAGTCCGCATGGTCAACTCAAGATCCGCTTCGTGGGTGGCCGCAAGAAAACGTTCCTGGTGATAGCAGGTTTCGGCGATGGCCGCGGCCTGGCTGCTGGCGGCGTAGTAGACGCCGAAGGTGCCATCGGTGAAGCGGCTGCTTTTGCCGATGTGGGTAAACGCCGCCATCACCGGGGTTGAACCGGGGCCGGAGAGCCGGTCTTCGGGGCGCACGCGGGCGAGGACGCCGGCCTGCTCGATCAGGCGATCATTGGTCAGCGCTTCCAGCGCGTAGGCGATTTCCAGGTCTTCGGGGTCGAGCACGTCTTCGAACAACGCAATCGGCGGGAAGCTGCTGTTGACGATCCGGTAGGCTTTGGGCCATTGCGGATCGGCCAGCGGTGGGGCCTTCAACCGCGCACCCCGTCGAGGTAGCGGCGCACGTCGGCGATATCGACCACCCTCCCCGCCAGCATGTAATCCAGCGCGGTCCGGCCATTGAATGGCGCCGCCGTATTCGGGCTGCTGACCCACGTATAGGCGCGCTCGCGGCTATTGCTGAAGATGATGCTCAGCGCCTTATGAATGCCCATCAAGTACGAGATGCGCTCCAGCGTGTCATGCGGCAGGCGAATGTTCGGCGGCAAATGTTTGTACTTGTAGAACGTGGTGTTGCCGACGCCCCCCAACAGCGTGCGCTGCTGCTCGGCGTTGCAACCCCAGCGCTCCATGAGGTTGAAGAAAAACTTCAGCGCGACGCGCCCGGCTTCGGGGACGTCGAGTTGTTCACGCGGGGTGAGGGCTGGGGATGAGGTAGGCATGGTCGTCCTTCTTCGCTGTTCCGCAAGCTCAGCGTAGTACACATATGAATTTTTTCAATAACTCTATCCGCATACGAATAAAAATCCTCAAAACCCAGGTTGACACCTCAATGTTCGGTGGCAGAGAATCCGGCTCAAGAGCGCGAAACCGACTGCCTTCAGGTGGCAATAGTCGGCGTTAGGAACCCCGTTGATGACCTGAAAATCAGCGCCCGGGTGAGACCTCTTCTCCCCTGCTTGAGGGAGCACAATATCAAGCGACATTCATGTGAAGGGCAGCCTGAGAAGGCTGCCCTTTCTTGTTTGAGCTACCGGTAACGTCGATACAACAGTTCACCATGCCGATGCTTGTTCAGGCCCTTCTTGTCACAGTTCATGAAATTCCAGAGTAGGTTGCCACGCTCAACATGGATGACCACCAGCATCTGGTATCTCGCGTTGTAGGCGCCGATGAAGGAGAGTCGAAACGAGGCGTCATCGTAGGGGACCCGCCATATTTCTAACGGTTTCGTCAGGGTATCTCGCGCAAATTCGGTGAATCGCTCACGGGCATTCGGGCGCTTTTCCACCGTATGAAGCAAATGCTCATGCTTCACCAAAACCGGTCCATATGGCGTTTCGATCAGAACAGCATCAAGACCGTGAACAAGCCCAAAGCCTCTGGCAACTTGCTCCCACGCTGCATTGAGACTCGAGGCACCCGGAAGCTCTCTAACTGCAGAAATCAGGAGGCCGGGGTCGATATCGCGAATATCCGGTAAGCCCAGATCTTTCCAGGTTTTTTGATCGGGTAACGCCCTGCTCCCCTGCAAACTCATGGCATCGACTCGCTAGCTTCGCGGATGCCGGCATTGCCTGGAAATCCATGGCCTCGGACTAAAAGTCCCGAAAATAACTACCTGATATTTCAGCCACTTGTGCATTGGCGGTAAATCAGCCCGTTCGCTCTTTTCTATAGGAGGCTTCCGACAACGGTGCAAAACAGTGACGTTTCGGTGTGGGAAATACTCAAAAATGCAGTAGTCCCGGGGCATAAAAAAGTGCCCGACTCGTCCGAGCCGGGCACTTTTCTTGACCCCAATCACCCCCACGTCATCAAAAATCCCGATCCTGTGTCAGCTTCCAGCCATCGGCGGGGACATCAATTCGCTACTAAACCCGCGACAACTATGCTCAGGTGCTGGAATATAGCCAGCATATGACGCCGGATCGGCAGTCTCGTAAACAACAATACCCAGCCCACTTCAGAGGGCATTACCCATGGATAGCAGAACCTTACGCAACCTCATGCGCATCGTGCAGACCGGCTCGTTGTCGGCCGCGGCCGAGCATTCGTGCCTGACTGTGCAGGCCTTGGCCGCACAGTTGAACAAGGTCGAAGAGCAGTTCGGTTTCCGCTTGTTTCGTCGTTCCAACAAAGGGCTGACGCTGACGCCGCAAGGCACGGAGCTGACGCCCTACATCGACAAAGTGCTGATTGCCACGCGACAGATGGAAGAAAAGGTCGAGGCGCTCAAGGTGCCTGGCCAGCGCACATTGAAGGTTGCGTTGAACAACACGTTGTCGTCTGACTTCAACCGGCGAATGATCGGACGCCTGATCGAGGTGTTTCCCGATTACCAGATGGAATTCAGCTACGCCGAGTCGATGGAGAACCTGAGCAAGCTGAAGAATGAGGACTTTGACCTCGCGGTGCTGATCGGCCCGCAACGTCCGGGTCTGCCGAGCATTGTTTTGCCGGATGTGCAGGTGCAGGTGGTCGGTGCCCATTGCGGGCAGGAAAACGATCCACTGACGTTGCTGGGCAACAAGTTTCAGGTGCGTCCTGCGGAAGATTGTCCGTATTCCCACAGCTTCCTGCGCTTTCTCGACGCTGGTCTGGGCAATCACGAGAACGGTCAGCGCATGGTCTATTCCTGCAGCGAGACCCTGACGCTATCGTTGATCACGCAGATGGACGCGGTCGGCATGGTGTCTCGTGAGGCCGCGCAAAAGAACGGCCTGACGATTTTCCCCGGTTTCGAGGATTTCCTCGAAGTGCGTCTGGCGGTGAACAATCCGAACCTGTCGGGCCAGGCCCTGAATGACGTGGTCGATCTGCCGCTACATGAACGAGCCGAGCGCAATGTACGCAGCCGTCCCAACCGCCACACTGAGAAAGAGGTTTTTGCTGAAATACGCACATAACAGCGTCGGAATGGCTGCATAAAATTCCGGGCGGTCGAGCTGTAGGTGCTGATCCTTGATCAACAAGGGAGTCAGGCTGATCGCAGCGACGATCGCCACCGGCAGGTATTCCAGCGCCCGCGCAACGAATGGCGGCCAGTGCTCGGTGTTGACTTGCAGTGGCAACGCGCGCGGCAGGAAAGTCACGGCCATCATCAGCGCCACCACCAGAATCAGGAACGTTTGGTCAGGCATACACCCACTCCGCAGCCCACAAACGTGGCGATGAATACGTTGAATGGCGAAGTACCGACCAGGCTCAGCGCGCCCATGCAGGCGACGGCAGCCGCTGCGGCGATGAGTTTGTTGCGGGTGTTGCACAGCGACACCAGCACGTAGAGCATCATCGCGGTCAGTGCGTAGTCGAGCTGGTATTTGATCAGGTGCGATGCATATTGCGCGCAAACGGCGCCCAGCAATCCGCCCAGCACCCAGGAGGTGTGGCAGAACAGGTTGAAGCCGATCAGGTAACGGATATTGACCGGCGCGCCGGTGCCCAGCTTGACGCTGTGAAACGCAAAAGACTCATCGGTCAGTCCACCCGCGTAAGCCCAGCGCTCCATGCGGCTGAGCCCCAGTGCGCGCAGGGCCTTGGCCATGTACACCGACATCAGCATGTGCCGCGCATTGATCAGGAACGTGGTCAGCACGATGGTAGTCAGCGAAGCACCGCTGGAGATCAGCGCCAGCGCGGCGAATTGCGAAGCGCCGGCGTAGACGAACAAGCACATCGCCACCGGCAGCCACATCGGCAGCCCGGCGTTGACCGCCATCAGCCCGAACACGAACGACACCGTGAAATAACCGGCCACCACCGGGCTGGCTTCGGCAAACGTGCGCGATGGCTGATGGGCAGCCATCAGCGGCGCACTGCCGGACGTTTCATTCATAGATCCCTCTCAAATGTCCGCTCGCCGTGGGGTTCGCAAAAACCCTGGGCAGTCCAGAATCGCTTGCCCGCGAGGTTAGCATCGTCGACGAACAGAAACATCCGTAATACACCGACCCGTTTCATGTCAGACGACGCCGCTTCCACCAGCCGCTGGCCGACGCCCTGGCTGCGATAGCGTGGGCTGACCGCCAGGTGGTTGATGGTGCCGCGGCTGCCGAGCATGCCGCCGAGCACCGCACCGACGATTTCACCCTCGACGTCGAAGGCCAGATAGGCCGTGGTGGTCTTCTGGATCAATACACCGCGCAGGCATTTGGCGTCCTGCCACTCACAGAACGACACCTCGTCGAACTGGCGGAAGAAACGCTCCATGCGCTGCGCGTCCTTGGCGGTGGCGCGTCGCAGCACCACCGGCGTCGAGCACTCGACGCCATCGATTGGGGTGATCTGATTAGCGAACAATGTCGAAAGCGGTCCCGGGCCGCGAGAAGGAAATCGCCAGAATCTGCCGGTAAGCCATGGCATGCGTGTGGGTGTTGCGCGCCGGAGTCACGTAGTGGCGCATGTCGCGGTCAAGGAAGTACGTGGTGTCGAGGATTTCCTTGTAGGTGGTCGACGCCAGTTGATGCTCGTGAACATCGTACAAACGGCTTTCCGCGCCCTCGACGTTGTTGCGCCCCCAGAAGTGCACACCGCTGAACGGATAGCCGTCGCAGTGAATTCCTTCCGGAGTGATTTCCAGTTGCTTGCCGGGTTTGATCTCGATGCGGATCTGATGGATCTGGCATTGCCAGATTTCATCGTGCAGCTCTTCCGGCAACACGCTTTTGTACACTTCAAAATCGGTGTCGATCAGGCTGCGCATCACCGGCGAAGTAATCACTTCATCGGAGAAGTCCTGAAAGTGCCGCACAACACCACCCACGTAGGCGTTGTTCTCTTTGGACTGCACGTACGCGCGATGCTCGAGTTGCTTCAATTCACGTGTTTTCGGGTTGTACTCAAAGTCGCTGTAACGACGGTAACGCATGCCGGCTTCGGCCTGACCGTAGTAACTGTCTGGCTCCATGTTTTCCCAACTTTTGGTCAGTCTGACGAAGTCGGCAAAATGACCGTAGAGATTGAAGTCACCACCCTGGACGTTGACATATTTGTCGCGCCGTAGCGATTCGCCCACTTCTCTGTTCAAAACGATCATTACCAAATTCTCCGCTGCGTTGAGCGGCCTAATCTATTAGGTGGAGAATTTGCGTCCATGAGAAAGAATTTCAGGCATTTAAAGCCCAGTTTGAAACGGAGTTTGCAGCAGCGTAAAAACAACTTTTACATGACAAAAACACGGGTTTTTTACAGTTTCTATAGAAAAGACCTCGAAAAAAAACCCCGAACCAGTCGGGGTTTTCTCATATTTCTTAAACCGGATCGTTCATCAGAAGATGTTGATCGGGTAGTCCACGAATACACGCAGCTCGTTGCCGCTGACGTTGTACTCGCTGGATTTCTGCGAAACGCGCAGGATCGAGCTGCGCAACTTCACGCTCAGGTCTTTCGCCGGACCGCTTTGCACGACGTATTTGACCTGGTTGAAGATCTCACGCTCGGTACCACCCGTGGTGGTGGAGGTGGTGATGTTGTCGCCACGCACATAAGCGAAGTTGTAGCTCAGACCCGGTACGCCGAAGGCACCGAAGTCCAGGCCGTAACCCAGCTGCCAGCTCCGCTCGTCTTCAGCGTTGAAGTCCGACCAGTAGGAGTTGGCCAGGTAGATGGTGTTGCCACCGTCACCGACCCGACCTTGCTCTTTCTGATAGCCGCCGTAGGCGTAGCCCAGGTTGCTGTCGCCGGTGGAACGCTGGTGCGCCACGGTGAACGAGTGCGGGCCGGTGGCGAACGTCGCTGCCAGGCTCCAGATCTTGTTGTCGTCACCGGTAGCACCGCTCTGACGAACATAGGAGTCGTCGAGCTTGGTGCGGTAGCCGTTGAAGTCCAGGGTCAGGGACTGATCCTTGTCGATCGGGAACACGTAGTTGGCGTTCACGTACTGCTTCTTCAGCACGTCTTCAACGTCGGAAGCGTACAGCGCCGCCTTGAATTGTTCGGTGAACTGGTAGCTACCGCCCAATACGTTGATAGCCTTCAGACCACCGCTGTCACGACCTTCAGCGCTTTTGCGCGATTCGGCAGTGAAACGACCGGCGTCCAGTTGCAGGCCTTTGATCTCTTTGGAAGTGATCAAGGTACCGGTGTAGCTTTCCGGCAGCAGACGCGAGTTGTCGTAGTTCAGCACCGGCAGGGCCGGCATCTGGTCGCCGTAGGTCAGCGTGGTATTGGACAGACGGAATTTGACCGCTGCGCCGCCCTTGGACAGGTCGTTGGCAGGTTTGCCGCTGTCGCCACGTTTGAAGAAGTCGATGCCGCCGGCACCGCTGCGATCTTCGCTACGCTCCAGGTTCAGGGCGTACAGGCCGAAGGCGTCAACACCCACACCGATGGTGCCTTGGGTGAAACCGGACGAGAACGTACCGATGGCCGCTTGGCCCCACTCAGACTTGTCTTTGTTGCCGTCTTTGTAATCACGATTGATGTAGGCATTGCGCAGCAGCACTTTCAGGCTGCTGTCTTCAACAAAACCCTTGGACTCGGCCTGGCCGTCAGCCATGGCCTGTGTGGCACTCAACATCCCCAGTGCGATCAGACTGATTCGCTTGTTCAACATTTTGTTTTCCTTATTACGGGTTGAAACGCGCTGTGTCGAACGGCTGAAACGGCGCTAATGCACTCTTTTTTCACCCCGAAAACAAAAAGGCCCGCCCACGGAAAAACCGTGGCGGGCCTGTTTATTATTTTGAGTCATGGCGGTTGGCCACAGGCGTTGGGCCGAATCGTAGCCGCGCCCTCAATAATGTGTCAATTTCAAGAATCGTCTTTAAATAGGTAAAAATCGTCTAAGAATCGTAAATTTTGCGATAGCGCATTGCTCGAAAATGCGCTCAGCCAGTGAATCCAGCGCGATTACACGCAGCCCTCGAGACCGCATTGCGCGGGGGATTGCCCTGGCTCAACAGCGACCACCGCTTGCCCCAACCACTCGGCGAATGCCTGCGGTTTGCCCAGCCATGGGCTGATGTCGAGCAAGGTAAATTGTCCGTCCTGCTCCAGTGCCAACGTTGGAAATCCCTGGCCGCCCAGTTGCGCCAACAGCGCGCGGCTGGCTTTTACATGCGCTGTCGTATCAACGGACTTGAACGCAGCCGCAAAGGTGTGCTCGGCGTAACCCAACTCACTGGCGAGTTCGAACAGCACAGATTCATCGGCAATGCGCCGCCCTTCCACGTAATGCGCCGTTTGCAAACGTCCGAGCAGTTGCAGACCACGGCCGTCGATGGACTCTGCCGCCATCACCGCTGCGATCGGCGGCGTCGAATCGAAAACCGCCGAGTGATCGCGCAGCAGGCCTTCGAAATACGCCTCGCCAAACGGCTGCCCGGTGTATTCGGCAATGCGCCGGTCGTGGGGCATGACGTAATCGCGCAGTTGCGGCGAAACGCGCTGGCGATTCGCGCCGCTCATCATTCCACCCGCATGGGCAACGACCGGCAGCACTTGCTGCGCCGCTTGCACCAGCGGTTTGGCACCGTAGCACCAGCCGCACAATGGGTCGTAGATGTAGTGAAGGATCATGGGAGTACTCCGGCAACCAATCAGGAAAATTCGATGCCGGCAGACTATTCCCTCGTGTGTTGGCGAAAAACGTCGGAATGCCTTTCAGACTGTTTCGGTAATCGGTCAAATTGTTCAAAGGGTCGGTGTGTATCGAGATCGACACAAATTGAAACAATCCAATAGGGGAACTTCTCAGGAATAAATTACGGGAGCAAATGCAAAGCATTACCATTTGCGCGTTTGAATTTCCCTACCCTTTCGGATGCGCTTTTCCATGCCTGCCCCGTTCCGCCTCACGCCCGTCACCCTTGGATTGTCTGCCTTTCTAACCAGCGGTTTTGCTTACTCCGCCACCGAACTGCCTGCCACCGCGATCAGCGCCGAAGAACAAGCCGAAGACCCGCGCGTCAAAATCAGCAGCACCGCGACCCGCACCTCGACCCCGGTGCGTTATGTGCCGCAGGCCATCGACTCGATCAAGACCGCGAACGTCGCCGACTACGGCACCAATGACATCGGCGACGCCCTGAGCGGCATTCCCAACGTCAGCAGCAGCGCCGACACCCGCTTCGACAGCCTGCGCATCCGTGGCTTCGACGCCAGCAACGACTTCTATCTGGACGGTATTCGCGACGACAGCCAGTACAAGCGCGACCTGCACAACATCGAACGGGTCGAAGTGCTCAAAGGCCCGGCGGCGGTACTTTACGGCCGTGGCAGCCAGGGCGGGATCGTCAACCGCGTGAGCAAGCTGCCCGAGTTCGGCCGTCGCTCGACCATCGAAGCGCAGGGCGGCAGCGAAGACCTACGCAGCCTGTACGCCGACCTCAGCACCGACCCCAGCGAAAACCTCAGCCTGCGCCTGAACATGGGCAACATGGATGAAAACAGCTTCCGCGACGGCGTCAGTGGCAACCGCCAGCTGTTCGCGCCATCGATGAGCTGGCAGCTGACCCCGGACCTCAACTGGCTGGTGCAATACGAGTACAGTCGCTACAACCGTACGCCGGATCGCGGTATTCCCGGCGTCAACGGGCGCCCAGCAGATGTCGGTCGCGACACCACCTACGGCAATGATCACGACTTCATCGATGACAAGGCGCAGTCCCTGCGCTCCAAACTCACGTACGAGATCAACGACAACTGGCAGCTGCGCCAGACCTTGGGCGTGTTCAAGCTCGACAGCGATTTCGACAACACCTACCTGACCGGCTTCGACCCGAAAACCAACAAGGTCGCGCGCCAGCACTGGCAGCAGGATCTGACCACCCGCAACGTCTACAACAACCTCGAACTGGAAGGCGGATTCGATACCTTCGGCCTTGAGCATCGCCTGCTCACGGGTATCGAGATCGGCAGCCAGCGCCGCGACCCGACGCTGTACAACGCCGCCACCGGCAGAACGCAAGGCGCGCAACCCGTGCCATCGCTCGACCTGTACAACCCGAACCGCAATCTGCGCCACACCGGCAGCATGCAGGTCTCAAGCAACAGCCACACCGAAGTCGAAAGCCGCGCGGTCTACGTCCAGGATCAACTGCGCCTGAATGATCAATGGCAACTGCTGGCCGGCCTGCGCTACGACACCTTCGATATCGAGTCGACCAACAAGCTCAAGAACATCACTGAGGATCGCGACAGCCACAGCACCAGCCCGCGCGTCGGGATTGTCTGGACGCCGCTGCAGAATCATTCGTTCTACGCCTCATGGTCGAAGACCTTCTCGCCAGTGGGCGGCGGCCTGATCGGCATAACCCCGGGGGCTGCCGGCAATAGCAACGACTTGAGTCCGGAGCTGACCAAACAGAAAGAAATCGGGGTGAAAAGCGACTGGCTGGATGATCGCCTGAGCACCACCCTGGCGGTCTACGACCTGGAACTCTACAACCGCCGCACCAGCGATCCGAACGATCCGACCCTGACCGTCATGACCGGTCTTCAGCGCTCCCGCGGTGTCGAGCTGACCGCCACCGGCAAACTGGTCGGCAACTGGTACATGCGCGGCGGCGTCGGCGTGCAGGACACCACCATCGAGAAGGACAACAACGGCCTGGAAGGCAAGCGCGTCAACAACGTGGCCAAACACAACGGCAGCCTGTTCCTGACCTGGAAACCGGAAATGGGCTGGTACGGCGAAACCGGCCTGACCCTGGTCGGCCAGCGTTATGCCGACAACGCCAACACCACCGTGCTGCCGGGGTATGGCCGCTGGGATGCACTGGTCGGTTACCGCTTCAAGGACTGGGATTTGCGCGCGGCACTGAACAACATCACTGACCGCGAGTATTACGCCTCGGCCACCAGCCAATATCAGATCCAGCCTGGCGCACCGCGCAGCGTGGTGATGACCGGTACCTACAGCTTCTGATTTCACACAAATCCTGTGGGAGGGGGCTTGCTCCCGAAGGCGTCGGATCAGGCAACATCATCGTCACTGACTTACCGCATTCGGGAGCAAGCCCCCTCCCACAGGTCCAATGTTCGCAGTGGGTTTTGTGTCGTGCATAAAAAAGCGCCGCCATCCCGGCAGCGCTTTTACCAATCCTTGTTGTTTTTCTTATCCTTGCATCACAGCCCATAACGCTTCCAGTTCGGCCTCGCTGAACAGGCCAGCGGGATAGCGCTCGATCATCATCCGGCGCGGATCAGGTTCCCTGATCTGACGCGTTCCATTGGATTTCAAAAAGTGCGCGACAATCTGGAGCGATTCGCCGTTTACGACCATGGGATGCAAATTCCGCTCGCTGACTACGTTCACTTCGGCGTTCATTTCAGCGCTCTCTCCCCGTTCGTGAGCGGCCAAGTTATCCAAGGTTTATGACAGAACTATTGAAGTCCCCCCTCTCCCTAGTGCGCTTTGTCCGATACAAGAGCTATGCCAAGGTTTCCGATTTGTCGACAAGCGGATACAAAGAAGCCCGCGGTCCAGTAAGGCCGCGGGCTTCTTTGCATGCACAGCGAGCTAATTGTTGCCTGGCTGATTTATGAATCAACTCAAGCTGTTACGTCTCAACTCACTCTTTGTGCGGCGCTGGCTGCTGTTGGGTAAGGCAGTGAATATTGCCACCGCCCAGTAACAGTTCACGACCCGGCACCATCACCACTTCGTGCTGCGGGAACAGCTTCTGCAGGATTTCTCGTGCAGGGGCATCCATCGGATCGTCGAAGCTCGGCGCGATGATGCCGCCGTTGACGATCAGGAAGTTCACGTAGGAACCGGCCAGACGCACAGAAGGATTGCGCTCCTGGGTACCGTCGACCGGATCGACGCCCGCGCACTCTTCTTCGGTGGCATACAGCGGCCCCGGGATCGGCATCTTGTGCACCGTGAACGGGCGGCCCTTGGCGTCGGTGCTGCTTTGCAGCAAGTTCATTGCGGCCTGGCAGCGCGGGTAGTTCGGATCCTGCGGATCGTCGGTCCACGCCAGCAGCACTTCGCCCGGGCGCACGTAGCAGCAGAAGTTATCCACATGGCCGTCGGTTTCGTCGTTGAACAGGCCATCCGGCAGCCAGATGATCTTATCCACAGACAGATTGTCGCGAAGCACCGCTTCGATCTCTTCGCGGCTCAGGTGCGGGTTGCGATTGTGGTTGAGCAGGCACTCTTCGGTGGTGATCAGCGTGCCTTCGCCGTCGACGTGAATCGAGCCGCCTTCCAGCACAAAACCTTCGGTGCGATAACGCGGGCTGCGCTCGATTTCGAGGATCTTGCCGCCGACCTGCGAGTCGCGATTCCACGGCGAGTACAGACCGCCTTCAAAGCCGCCCCAGGCGTTGAAGTCCCAGTTCACACCGCGCACTTCACCGCTGTTATTGATGACGAAAGTCGGGCCGCTGTCGCGCACCCAGGCGTCATCGCTGGACATCTCGACCACACGGATATTCGGCACGTCGAGGCGCGCACGGGCGTTTTCGTACTGGCCAGCGGAAACCGCGACGGTCACTGGTTCAAACCGGGCGATGGCCTTGGCCACGGCGGCATGCGCAGCTTGTGCCGGCTTGCCACCCAGGCGCCAGTTGTCCGGGCGCTCGGGCCAGATCATCCAGGTCTGAGTCTGCGGCGCCCACTCGGCCGGCATGTAGAAGCCATCGTCACGCGGGGTACTTTTCAAAGTGGTCATCGGATCAGGACTCCTGGGAACCGTCGAAGGGTTGCAAAGCAATGGCGACTTTATAACCGATAAATATCGTATTTTAAATGCTTTAAAATGACGCTCGTCTAAAAAAAACAGTTAAATACCGATACAAATCGAATTAGCACTGAACCCATGTGGGAGCGGGCTTGCTCGCGAAGGCGGCACATCCGTCGATATCTCCTTTGAATGAAAAACCGCATTCGCGAGCAAGCCCGCTCCCACAAAAGCAGCGTTTACAGACCTTCTTCGAGCACCCGATCCAGCATGTCGACAAAGAAGTCCACACTGCGCCGCGAGGTGACCATCGGCGGTTTGATCTTGAGAATATTCAGGTCATCCCCGGTCGGTTGCATGAAGATCCCCAACTCGCGCAGGCGATCGCACAACAACGTGGTCTCCTCGGTGGCCGGCTCCAGCGTCTGGCGGTTGCGGATCAGTTCCACCCCCAGATAGAAGCCGGAGCCATGTACCGCACCCACCAGCGGATGTTTATCGATCAGCGCTTCCAGCCGCGCCTTGAAGTGACCGCCGACCACCTGGGCGTTTTCCCAGAGCTTTTCTTCTTCCATGACATCCAGGACTGCCATGCCGATCTGACAGCTCACCGGGCTGCCACCGGCCGACGAGAAGAAATAGCCTTCGGCCTCTAGCGCCTCGGCGATTTCCCGACGCGTAATCACCGCGCCGAGCGGCTGGCCGTTGCCCATGCCCTTGGCCATGGTGATGATGTCCGGCACCACGCCCTGCTCTTCGAAGCCCCAGAAGAAGTGGCCCATGCGCCCGTAACCGACCTGCACTTCGTCGGCGATGCACACCCCGCCCTGGGCCCGTACCAGCGCATAGACCTGTTTCAGATAACCGGGCGGCAGGGAAATCCCGCCGGCATTGCCGTAAACCGGTTCGCAGATGAACCCGGCCAGTTGGCGCTTCTGCGCGGCGATATGCGCCAGTTGCGCTTCGACGCTGCGCACATAGTCCGGCGCAGAATCGAGACCACGGAATTGGCCACGATAAATATTCGGCGCGGTCACCGGGTGCACCCAGTCCGGACGGCTTTCCAGCGCACGCGGGTTGTCGGCGATGGATGTCGATACCGCATCGGCGCCGACCGTCCAGCCGTGATAGGCCTCGAGCACGCTGAGCATGTCGCGCCCGCCGCTGTAGGCCCACGCCAGACGGATCGCCAGGTCGTTGGCTTCGCTGCCGCTGTTGACCAGAAACACCCGGTCCATGCCGTCCGGCGCCAGTTTCAGCAAGCGTTCGGAAAACTCCGCCACGGCGGCATAGTTGAAGCGAGAGTTGGTGTTAAGCAGCGACCACTGCCGCGCCGCCACCTGAGCCATGCGCGGATGACCATGGCCGAGCACCGCGACGTTGTTGAGCATGTCGAGGTAGGAGCGGCCCTGCATGTCGATCAGGTGATTGCGCCAGCCGCGCTCGATGCGCGGCGGGTCGACGTAATAATGTTTTTGCGTGCGGGCGAAACTCGCGTCGCGCCGTTCGAGCAAGGTTTTGCCGTCCAGCTCCGGCTCGGCATCACAGGCCAGCCCGAGCAGAGTGGCTGGCGAAGGACACAAGGCCTGCCACGCGGCAGCGCGCGAAGGGCTGCAGAACCATGGCGCATCCAGCGATGCCACACGACTCAACTGCACAAGCAACGGACCGCTGACCGCACCCAGCACCTGCCCTTTGACCAACGCCGCGCCGCTGTGCAGCGAAGCATTCACACCGCGCAAACGCACGCTGAGTTGCGGCCCGTCGAGTTGCAGCACACCGTCCGCCGCGTGGTGCAGCACACCGGCAAACGGCGCTTCCACGGTCGTGCCCTGTGGCACGCGCAGTTCAACGTGCAGCGGGAAGGTCTCCGGCTCTACCGCGCTGTCCACTCGCGTCTGCGACAAACGGTATTGCCCATAACGACTCGCCGCCAGGCCATGCGCGACAGCGGCTTCAGTCAGCAGCCGTTGATCGATCCCCTCCTGCTCCCAGTTGCCCGCTTCGAAATGCGGACTGAGGACGCCAAGATCTATCAGCGCAAACTCGCGCCCGACCAGCTCTGGCAACAACGGAGCGAAGCCTTCACTGTCAATGGCCGGCAGCGGCTGGCCGACCGCCGTGAGGATCGCCGCTTCCATCAGCGCCAGCGGTACAGACGTGGCCACGTGGAAAATTTCCCATTCGTGGCCAAGGTTATCGCGGCTGTAGGTGTTGCCCGGATCGATGCTGACCTGCTGCTCGCCACTGAGTACCAGCACCGCTGCGCGGGCCACGGTCAATGGCCACAACGCCAACAGCTCTGCATGTTGCAACGGATTGACTGCGTGATAGGCCTGCACTGCCGGCAGAATCACCAACGGATCACCGCCGGCATGGTGCAGCAGCGCCGCGCAGGTCACCGACAGATCGGTAATGCGCCAAGTGCGGATCAGATCTCCGAAGTCGATCACGCCCTGCAATTGCCAATGACGCTTGGCATCTCGTTGCCAGACCACGTTGTCGTCGGTGATGTCCATGTGGATCGCCTGCACCGGCAGCTTGTCCAGCAGCGGCTGCAAGCGACGTTCGGCCTGTTCGGCAGCGTCAGCAATCAGTGCGCGCTGGCCTTCATCCTTGATCACCGGCAGCAGATGCTTGATCAGCGCACTGGCGTGACGCGCATCCCACTGCAGCGTGCGCTGAAGGCCTGGGTGATCGAAGCCGGCCAGGGCCAGATCCATCTCGCCACACAGTTGACCGAAACCGGCCACCACGTCGTGGCCCAAGTGATCAAGATGAGTCAGCGACTGACCCTCGATGTAGTCCAGCAAACGCACGTGCACTGGCTCGCCGTCGGCCTCCAGCGATAACAGATCCGCTCCGTTACTGGCCGGGATCACTCTGGGCACGTGCACCGAAGAGTGTTCGGCAAGGTACTCGAGGCCTGCATGCTGAGCCTGCAACTCCACAAGTGCATAGTCGCCGCGGCAGATTTTCAGGACAAACCGCCCACGCTCAGTGTCGACCCGATAATTCAGATCCTGCTGACTGCCCAGTGCCTGTAACGTGCCACTGAGGCCGTAATGCTCCGCCAACCACTGCCGGGCCTGCGCTTCAGAAACCTGCGGGCTGGGCAAACTGGCGCGATGAATCAACGTGGCGAGCGGCATGGAACGACCCCTGAAATTTTATTAGGCGCCTATATCGCCATTGCTACCGTGGATGCGCAACCCCCGATCCGTGTTATTCAAGCGCTCGCATCCGCCAGCGCTTTGCGCAAGAATGTCGGCCATTCATCTCTATCTGGAAAAACCTCATGAATGTAATCACCACCGATCTGCCGGGTGTTCTGATCATCGAACCCAAGGTATTTGGTGACGAGCGCGGCTTCTTCTACGAGAGTTTCAACGCCAAGGCATTCCAGGAAGCGACCGGTCTGGAGACCCAATTCGTTCAGGACAACCATTCGCGCTCGCAGAAAGGTGTGCTGCGCGGCCTGCATTACCAACTGCAAAATACTCAAGGCAAACTGGTCCGGGTAACGGCCGGTGAAGTGCTGGATGTGGCCGTGGACATCCGTCGCAGCTCGCCGCACTTCGGCAAATGGGTTGCCGTACGCCTCTCGGCTGAAAACCACCGTCAACTGTGGGTTCCGGAAGGTTTCGCCCATGGTTTCGTGGTGCTGAGCGAGTTTGCCGAGTTCCTCTACAAGACCACCAACTACTACGATCCATCGTCCGAGCGCAGCATTCGCTGGGACGACCCCGCTCTGGGCATCGACTGGCAGCTTGATGAAGCACCGAAGCTGTCGGCCAAGGATCAGTCCGGCGCGCTGCTCAAGGACGCTGACGTCTTCGCCTGAGCCTAGGCATAATGCGCCTGTCACCACAGGCGCATCCGGCTCATGAAACCTACCCTTCCCCGCAGACCTCGCTGGCGCAGCCTCGCCCTGCTGGCGCTGTGTCTGGCGCCGCTTCTATGGCCGCTGGAACATCTGGCCGAGCGCTATTACCGCAGTGAACTGGCCGGGCAAAACCGCCAGACCCTCGACCTCTACGTTGCCAACCTGCTCGGTACCCTGCACCGCTATGAAGTGCTGCCGCAGATCCTCGGCGACCTGCCGGCCCTGCGCGCCGTACTCGGCGCACCGGACGACGGCGTCACCCAAGGCAATGCCAACCGCCTGCTGAAAAACATCGCGGCGCAGACCGGCG
The DNA here is from genome assembly GCF_025466205.1 of Pseudomonas sp. 13B_3.2_Bac1. Classification (NCBI taxonomy): domain Bacteria; kingdom Pseudomonadati; phylum Pseudomonadota; class Gammaproteobacteria; order Pseudomonadales; family Pseudomonadaceae; genus Pseudomonas; species Pseudomonas sp. 13B_3.2_Bac1. Next base: position 72,368 of record NZ_JANLOG010000149.1, on the reverse strand, counting down.
CCGAAGTCATGTACCTGATGGACACCAGCGGCCAGACCCTGGCAGCGTCGAACTGGGACAAGCACGACAGTTTCGTCGGGCGTAATTTCGCTTTCCGCCCGTACTTCAGTGAAGCCATGGCCGGACGCCTCGGGCGCTTCTTCGGCCTCGGTACCACCTCGGCCAAGCGCGGTTATTTCTTCGCGGCGGCAGTGCGCAACGGAGAGAAAATCATCGGGGTGCTGGTGATCAAGGTTGACCTCGACCACACCGAAAGCCTGTGGGGCAAAACCCCGGAACAACTGCTGGTGACCGACCATAACGGCGTGGTGATTCTCACCTCGCGTCCGGAATGGCGCTTCCGCTCGACCCGCCCCCTGAGCGAGCCCGAGCGCTTGGCGATCACCGCCATCCAGCCCTATCCGACGCGTGAGCCGCGCCCGCTGAACCTCAGCCCCAATGCCTGGCTGACGCAAACCGTGAACATCGCCGAAACCGGCTGGAGCGTCAGCATCCTCGCCCCCCGTACGCTGATCGACCGTCCGGTACGCACCGTGGTGGCGATCGGTGGCGCCACACTGTTGGTGGTGATGCTGTTGCTGGGGCTGATGATGCAACGCCGTCGGCATTACCTGGAGCGCATCGCTTTCGAAGCCAAGGCCCGTCGTGAACTGGAAGGCCGGGTGGCTGAACGGACCAGCGACCTCGAAGGCCTCAACCGTCGCCTCAAGCAAGAAGTGCTGGAGCGCGAACAGGCCCAGCAGGAACTGGTGCGCGCCCAGGACGATCTGGTCCAGGCCGGAAAACTATCGGCGCTCGGAACCATGTCGGCGAGCATCAGCCATGAACTCAATCAGCCGCTGGCGGCGATTCGCAGCTACGCCGAAAACGCCGAAGTGTTGCTCGATCATCAGCGCACCGACGACGCCCGCGGCAACCTCAAACTGATCAGCGAACTCACCGGGCGCATGGCCTCGATCATCGCCCACCTGCGGGCCTTCGCCCGCCGCGATCGCCATGCCCCGGAAAGCGTGGCCCTGCAACCGGCGCTGGACGATGCGCTGGCGTTGCTGGCCAAACGGCGCCGCAGCATGGAAGTCGAGCTGATCCGCGACCTGCCGGCCGCCACCCTGTGGGTCGAGGCCGGGGAAACCCGGCTGCGTCAGGTGCTCGGCAACTTGTTGGCCAACGCGCTCGATGCGCTGACCGAAAAAGGCCCGCCGCGCAAACTGTGGCTGAGTGCCGAATCCACCGCCGAGGGCGTCAACCTGTACATTCGCGACAACGGTCCGGGGTTCTGCATGGAAGCCCTCGGTCGCGCCAGCGAGCCCTTCTACACCACCAAGACCCGCACCCAGGGCCTTGGCCTGGGGCTGGCCATCTGTGAAACCCTGATGCGCGCCTTCGGTGGTGAACTGTCGTTCGCCAACCACAAGCAAGGTGGCGCTTTGATCACCCTGCGGCTGCGCGCCGGCGCGCCCGGGGTCAGCCTGCAACCGTCCGAGGATCGAAGTGCATGACCATCGACAATCGCATTCAGGTGGTGTTGATCGACGACGATCCGCACTTGCGTCAGGCCCTCGGCCAGACCCTGGACCTGGCCGGGCTGAAAATCCTCCCGCTGTCCGAAGCCAAAGGTCTGGCCGGGCAACTGGAGCGTGACTGGCCCGGTGTGGTGGTCAGCGACATCCGCATGCCGGGCATGGACGGCCTGGAGCTGTTGAGCGAATTGCATGCTCAGGACCCGGAGCTGCCGGTGCTGCTGATCACCGGCCACGGCGATGTGCCGCTGGCGGTGCAGGCGATGCGTGCCGGCGCCTATGACTTTCTGGAAAAACCGTTCGCCAGTGATGCGCTGCTCGACAGCGTGCGCCGTGCCCTGGCCCTGCGCCGGCTGGTACTGGACAACCGCAGCCTGCGCCTGGCCCTGAGCGATCGCAACGAACTGAGCGCGCGACTGGTCGGCCACTCGGCGCCGATGCTGCGTTTGCGCGAGCAGATCGGCGCGCTGGCCGCGACCAAGGCTGACGTGCTGATCCTCGGTGAAACCGGCGCCGGTAAAGAAGTCGTGGCCCGTGCGCTGCACGACTTGTCGAGCCGGCGCAACGGCCCATTCGTGGCGATCAACGCCGGGGCACTGGCCGAATCGGTGGTCGAAAGCGAACTGTTCGGGCATGAGCCGGGCGCGTTCACCGGCGCGCAGAAACGCCGCATCGGCAAGTTCGAATTCGCCAACGGCGGCACGCTGTTCCTCGATGAAATCGAAAGCATGAGCATGGACGTGCAGGTGAAATTGCTGCGCATGCTGCAAGAGCGCGTGGTCGAACGTCTGGGTGGCAATCAGTTGATCCCGTTGGACATCCGGGTCATCGCCGCGACCAAGGAAGACCTGCGTCAGGCCGCCGATCAAGGGCGTTTTCGCGCCGACTTGTACTACCGACTGAACGTCGCCCCCCTACGCATTCCGCCGCTGCGCGAACGCGGCGAGGACGCGCTGGTGCTGTTCCAGCATTACGCCGATGAAGCCAGCGCCCGCCACGGTTTGCCGCCTCATGAACTGCAACCGGCGCAACGCGCCTTGCTGCTGCGCCACACCTGGCCGGGCAACGTGCGCGAACTGCAGAACGCTGCCGAGCGTTTCGCCCTCGGTCTGGAACTGGCGCTGGATAACAGTGGAAGCGAAGGCGGCGGCAGCACGGTGGAAGTCATCAGTGGCGGGCTCAGCGAGCAAGTGGAAAACTTCGAGAAATCGTTGATTGCCGCCGAGCTGGCGCGCTCGCACAGTTCGGTACGCAGCCTCGCCGAAGCCCTGGGCATTCCGCGCAAGACCCTGCACGACAAACTGCGCAAGCACGGCTTGAATTTTGCCGACAGCAGCGCCCATGGAGACGAAGCCGAATGAGTCGCGACAGTCGCTATCTGGAATCGGTGCTGCATCACGACATTCCCCTGACCCGGGAAATGGGCCTCAAGGTTCTCGCCTGGCACGAGCAGCAGTTAAGCCTGCACTTGCCGCTGGAGCCGAACGTCAATCACAAGAGCACCATGTTCGGCGGCAGTCTCTACTGCGGCGCGGTATTGGCAGGATGGGGCTGGCTGCATCTGCGCCTGAAGGAAGAAGGCATCGAGGACGGGCACATCGTGATTCAGGAAGGGCAGATCAACTATCCGCTGCCCGTGACCGGTGATGCCACGGCGATTTGTCCGCCACCGCAAGCGCTGGTCTGGAAGAAATTTCTGGCGATGTATCAGCGCTACGGGCGCGCGCGATTGACGCTCAATACGCGGATCGTCAACGCCGGGAGTGAAGAGGATGCGGTGACGTTCAGCGGGCAGTACGTTCTGCACCGCTGAAGCAAAAGATCGCAGCCTTCGGCAGCTCCTACACGGGATTCGCATTTCCCTGTAGGAGCTGCCGCAGGCTGCGATCTTTTGATCTTATGAGCGCGCCAGCTCCAGCAATCTGGATCGCCACGCCGCTTTCGCCGGCAGCGCCAGAAAGAACTCATTGAGCAGCGATTCCCGCGCCGGATAACAGAACGCTTCGCCCTGCAGATCCACCACCTCACCGCCCGCACCTTCGAGCACGCCCTGTGCTGCCGCGGTATCCCACTGCGAAGTCGGCGCCAGTCGCGGATAGCAATCCACTGCCCCTTCGGCCAACAGACAGAATTTCAACGAACTGCCGATATTCGTCAGTTGCAGCTCGCCAAGGCTGGCGCTCAAACCAGCGAGCAGGCGCTCCTGCTCCGGACTGGAATGCCGGCGGCTCGCCACCACGGTGAACGCTTCACCAGCGGCGAGTACGTCACGCACCTGAATCGCCACCGGCGAGCCACCTTTATCCCCACGCCACGCGCCGAGACCCGCACCGCCGACATAGAAACGCCCATTGGTTGGCATCGACACCACGCCAAACACCACCCGACCGTTTTCGATCAGCGCGATGTTGACGGTGAATTCTTCACTGCCACTGATGAACTCCTTGGTGCCATCCAGTGGATCCACCAACCACCAGCGCTGCCACCCGGCACGCACGCTCTGCGGGATGTCGGCATCTTCTTCGGACAGAATCGGAATACTGGAGTCGAGCGCGGTCAGCCCAGCAACGATCACATGGTGCGCAGCGATGTCCGCCGCCGTCACCGGTGAGTCATCGGACTTGGCGGTGACCGCCACATCAGCGCGCCAGAACGGCAGGATCGCCTCGCCGGCCTGCAATGCCAGCTCAACCACTGGCGCCATCAACGGATGGGGAAAACTCATCGACATCTCACTCATGACTGAAAAAAACCGCGCTGCGTCAGCAGATCACGCGCCAGATACAACGCCGCCAAGGCACGGCCTTCGGTAAATTGCGGGTTCTGCGCCAGCGCCGCCAGCTCACTCAGGTTGACCTTGTCGACGCGCATCGGCTCGGGTTCGTCGCCCTCCAGACGCTCCTCATAGAGGTCGGTGGCCAGCACCACCTGGATCTTCTGGCTCATGTAACCGGGCGACAGCGACAGCTCGGTCAGATGTTCCAGTTGGCGGGCGCCGTAACCGGCCTCTTCCTTGAGCTCGCGCTCAGCGGCTGCCAGCACATCCTCGCCCGGCTCGATCAGGCCTTTGGGCAGGGACAGTTCGTACTCGTCAGTGCCGCCGCAGTATTCCTCGACCAGCACTGCGTGTTCTCTATCGAGCATTGCCACAATCATCACCGCGCCATAGCCCGCGCCTTTGCCGACCAGACGCTCGTAAGTGCGTTCCACGCCATTGGAAAAACGCAGTTTCAGTTCTTCGACGCAGAACAGACGACTGGTGGCGACGATCTCGCGGGCGAGTACAGTGGGTTTCTGGCGCATGCAAAGCTCCTTGGCGTGAACGCGCTACTATAACGCGGCTTTCCCGATTGTTTGTGTCGGATATCTTTCTACCGCTCGAGACGTTGCCATGCCTTCTTTACCGTGGTCTGACATCGATACCGTCCTGCTGGACATGGACGGTACGCTGCTGGATCTGCACTTCGACAACCATTTCTGGCTGGAACACCTGCCGCAACGCTACGCCGAATTGCACGGTGTGAGCCGGGCCATGGCCGACATGGAACTGCAGCCGCTGTTCGAGCGCCATGCCGGGCAACTGCAGTGGTACTGCCTGGATTTCTGGAGTGCCGAACTCAAGCTCTCGGTGCGTGAACTGAAACTGGAAACCGCACACCTGATCGCGCTGCGCCCGGATGCCGATACCTTTCTGCACGCGCTAAAACAGGCCGGCAAGCGGGTGATCATGATCACCAACGCCCACCGGGACTCGCTTTCGCTGAAACTGGAACGGATCGAACTGGCGCCGTATTTCGAACGGCTGATCAGCTCCCACGATTACGGTTATCCCAAGGAGAACCCGCAGTTCTGGGATGCCTTGCAGGCGGATATCGCTTTTGATCCGGCGCGCAGTCTGTTCATCGACGATACGTTGCCGATTCTGCGTAGTGCACGGGATTTCGGTGTGGCACATCTGCTGGCGGTGAAAGAGCCGGACAGCCGCAAGGGGCCGAAGGACACCGCCGAGTTTGCGGCGGTCGAGGACTACCGCGATTTGATTCGGGGACTCTAGCAACACCACTGTGGCGAGGGAGCTTGCTCCCGATGGGCCGCGAAGCGGCCCCAAATGTTCACGACTGCTGCGCAGCCGAACGGGAGCAAGCTCCCTCGCCACAGCGTGGTTATTACTTCGGAATACGGAGCTTCTGCCCTGGATAAATCTTGTTCACATCCTTGAGCATCGGTTTGTTGGCGTCGAAGATTTTCTGGTACTGGTTGGCGTTGCCGTAAACCCGCAGGGAGATCGCACTGAGCGTGTCACCTGCCTTCACCTCGACAAATTCCGCAGCCACCACTACCGGCCCCGTAACGGTAATCTGGTCATCAACACTGCCAATCCCGGCAATATTGCCCAGAGCCAGGAGAATTTTTTCTTTCTCTTCCTGACTCGCGACTTCACCCTTAACCGTGACCTTGTCGCCATCCACCGTCGCCTGAACATTTGGATCGCCCAGACCGACCTTGTCGATATGTTCCTTCAACTGCTCGCTGGCATTGGCATTGCCCGGGGTCAGCAGGTCGATCAGCTTTTCACCGGCTTCTTTCACAAAGCTCAACAGACTCATAGCGCACACTCCTTGATTGGGATTCCAGACGTCCAAGCCTAGACCACACCAGACCAACCCGGTTCCGGGCCGACCAATGACCCGGCAGCCGCTTGATCGACGCCATCTATCAATAGATCGACAGTACCGATTAGACGCGACAAGTTGCCGCGCCTAGTCTTAGCGTTGATCAATCCGTCGGTGATGCCATGAACGCCAAGCGCCCAACTTGCGCGGCGCCTGCACTCGAAACGCCCGCGCCCGCCGCCAGCCAGACCTACAGCTACAGCGATCTGCCCCTTGTGGAATCGGCCAGCACCGCGCTCGCCGAGGAAGTTGCGTTGGCGATCGCCTACAACGGCATCAGTCAGGCGGTGATGCTGGTGACGCCGACGGATCTGGAAGATTTCATCGTCGGTTTCAGCCTCGGCAGCGGCATCATCGAAGACGCCGGCGACATTTATGACCTGCAACTGACCGGCGCGGGCTCGGCGCAATACGCGCAGGTGACCATCGCCAACCGCGCGTTCTGGAACCTCAAGCAACAGCGCCGACAACTGGCCGGCACCAGCGGTTGCGGCCTGTGTGGCGTTGAAGCTGTCGAGCAAGCCTTGCCCGATCTGCAAGTTTTGCCCGGCGCACCGCTGCCGCCAGCCGTGTGGCTCGACGGTCTGCGCCAGCGCATCGGGGCGTTCCAGCCCCTCGGCCAGCATTGTGGCGCGGTACACGCGGCGGTGTTCATGAACGCCAGTGGTGAACTGTTGCTGGGCCGTGAAGACATCGGCCGGCACAACGCCCTCGACAAACTGATCGGCGGCCTGATCCGTCAGAAGATTTCCACAGAAGGCGGTCTGGCGATTGTCACCAGCCGTTGCAGTCTCGAATTGATCCAGAAAGTTTTACGCGCCGGCATCCAGACTCTGGTCAGCCTGTCCGCGCCCACGGGCCTTGCCGTGCAATGGGCCCGTCGCCACAACCTCAATCTCATCCACCTGCCGCAGAAGAATGCGCCGCGGGTCTACAGCCCAGCGATGGAGAATCAAGCGTGAGCCAACATCATCAAGCCGACCAGAAACCTGTCCCGCGCTACAAACCTTACAAAGGTGCAGCCGGCGGCTGGGGTGCGCTGATCAGCGTGGCCCAAGCCTGGTTGACCAGCGACAACGCGTTGAAAAACCTGCGCATGATGCTCAAGACCAACCAGAACGGCGGCTTCGACTGCCCGGGTTGCGCCTGGGGCGACTCGCCGGAAAGCGGCATGGTCAAGTTCTGCGAGAACGGCGCCAAAGCGGTGAACTGGGAAGCGACCAAGCGCCGGGTGGACAGCAAGTTCTTCGCCAAACACAGCGTGACCTCGTTGCTGGAGCAGAGCGACTACTGGCTCGAATATCAGGGTCGCCTGACCGAGCCGATGGTCTACGACGCCGAGACCGATCGTTACAAACCGATCGCCTGGGACGATGCCTATGCCCTGATCGGCAAACACCTGCAAGCACTGTCGAGCCCCGACCAGGCCGAGTTCTACACCTCGGGCCGTGCCAGCAACGAAGCCGCGTATCTCTATCAGCTGTTCGTGCGCGCCTACGGCACCAACAACTTCCCGGACTGCTCGAACATGTGCCACGAGGCCAGCGGTGTGGCATTGGCACAGAGTGTTGGCGTCGGCAAAGGCACCGTGACCTTCGACGACTTCGAACACGCCGACGCGATTTTCGTCTGGGGCCAGAACCCCGGCACCAACCACCCACGGATGCTCGAACCGCTGCGTGAAGCGGTGAAGCGCGGCGCGCAAGTGGTGTGCATCAACCCGCTCAAGGAGCGTGGTCTGGAACGCTTCCAGCACCCGCAGCACCCGATCGAAATGCTCACCAACGGCGACAAGCCGACCAACACCGCGTATTTCCGTCCGGCATTGGGCGGCGACATGGCGGTGCTGCGCGGCATGGCCAAGTTCCTCCTGCAGTGGGAGCGCGATGCGCAGAAGGCCGGCACGCCGGCAGTGTTCGATCATGACTTCCTCAATGCGCACAGCGCCAACGTGCTGGAGTATCTGGGCGTGGTCGATGACACGCCGTGGGAGCAGATCGTCGCGCAGTCCGGCCTGACTCTGGTGGAGATCGAGCAAGCGGCGCGCATGTACGCCAAAGGCAAGAACGTGATCATGTGCTGGGCGATGGGTATCACTCAGCATCGCCATTCGGTGCCGACCATCCAGGAAATCGCCAACCTGATGTTGCTGCGTGGCAACGTCGGCAAGCCGGGCGCCGGCCTGTGTCCGGTGCGCGGTCACAGTAACGTGCAGGGCGACCGCACCATGGGCATCAACGAGCGTCCGCCGGTGGCGTTCCTCGATTCCCTTGAGCGGCGCTTCCAGTTCAAGGTGCCGCGCGAAAACGGGCACAACGTGGTCGAGGCGATCCATGCGATGGCCGAAGGCCGCGCCAAGGTCTTCATCGGTCTGGGCGGCAACTTTGCCCAGGCCACGCCGGACAGCCCGCGCACCTTCGCGGCGCTGAGCAATTGCGACCTGACCGTGCAGATCAGCACCAAGCTCAACCGCAGCCACCTGGCCCACGGTAAAGATGCACTGATCCTGCCGTGCCTGGGCCGCACCGACATCGATATCCAGAGCGAAGGCCCGCAAGCGGTCACCGTGGAAGACTCGTTCAGCATGGTTCACGCGTCCAACGGCCAGTTGCAGCCGCTGTCGAACCAGATGCGCTCGGAACCGGCGATCATCGCCGGCATCGCCGCCGCCACGCTGGGCAGCAAACCGGTGGACTGGAACTGGCTGGTGGCCGATTACCGGCGCATCCGCGACCTGATCGCCGATACCATTCCGGGCTTCAAGGACTTCAACGAGAAGGTCAAGAACCCGGGCGGTTTCTACCTCGGCAACAGCGCTGGCGCGCGCAAGTGGAACACTCCATCGGGCCGCGCCAATTTCCGCGCGAACCTGTTGCCGAAAGATCTGGTGCATGAGCGCACCCGCGCCACCGGACAACTGCCAGACCTGATCCTGCAATCGATGCGCTCCCACGATCAGTACAACACCACGATCTATGGCCTCGACGACCGTTATCGTGGGGTCAAGGGCCAGCGCGATGTGTTGTTCGCCAACGAGGCCGACATCATTCGTCTGGGCTTCCGCCCGGGACAGAAGGCCGACATCGTGTCGATCTGGGACGATGGCCGTGAGCGTCGGGTGAAGGGTTTTACCTTGCTGGCGTTTGATATTCCGGCGGGTCAGGCAGCGGCTTACTACCCGGAAGTGAATCCGCTGGTGCCGCTGGAAAGCACCGGTGATGGCAGCCATACGCCGACGTCGAAGTTCATTGCGATTCGCCTTGAAGCGGCGAGTGAGACGGGGTTGATCATGGCCAAGTCCGCGTAATGCGGTGCCTGGACTGACCCCTTCGCGAGCAAGCCCGCTCCCACATTTGAAATGCATTTCAATGTGGGAGCGGGCTTGCTCGCGAAGGCGGTGGCTCATTCAACAAAATCCTTTGTACCCTGCACCTTTCAAACGCCCACAAAAAAGGCCGCTTTTTCACAAAAGCGGCCTGTCCGAAGTAGCTAAAGACCGGCAAAAATCGCTTAAGTTCCGCATAAAAAACAGTAACTTGCAGAATTGTATACAAGTCGTGTTATTCGTCGGAATTCGATTGTCAGCCTTGTTACACCACTTCAGGATCGCGCCGTCATCCCTTTGAGGCTCCTCTATGAAGTTCTCCTCGATTCTCTTGTTGTCCCTTGGCCTGGTCAGTGGTTTTGCATCTGCTGGAGGCACCACCGAAGCAGGTGTGGGCGGCGCATTGGGCGGGGTTCTTGGCTCGGTCGTCGGTCAGTCTTTAGGCGGCAGCACAGGTTCAACCATTGGCGCAGCCCTGGGCGGCGCGGGTGGTAGCGCGGTCGGCGCCAACAAACACAGCCGTGGCGAAGCGGCCATTGGCGGTGCGTTGGGCGCAGCCGGCGGTAACGTGGTTGGTCGCAGCATGGGCGGCACCACCGGCAGCCTGATCGGCGCCGCCGCAGGTGGCGGTGCCGGTGGCGCGCTGGGCAATTACATGGGCAACAAGAGCAATGAAGACGATCGTCGTTATGATCGTGGTCGCGACGACCGTCGCTACTACCGCGACGACCACCGCGGTCGCGGCCATGCTTACGGCCATCGCAAGCATCATCGGTATTACAACCACCGCTGATTGCCAAGCCTTGCGGGCAACGGATCAAAAGATCGCAGCCTGCGGCAGTTCCTACAGTCGAACCCTGTAGGAGCTGCCGCAGGCTGCGATCTTTTTTGCGTTTAGCAAACCAGCAAACGTTCCAGCGCCTGGCGCAACTGGCCGGGAATCGGCACCGGTTGATTGCTCGCCCGATCCACAAACACATGGACGAAACGTCCCGCCGCACACGCCTCGCTTTCGCCAGCCTTGAACACCGCCAGTTCATATTGCACCGAACTGTTGCCCAGCTTGCCGACCCGCAGACCGACCTCGATCTGATCCGGGAACGCGATCGAGGCGAAGTAATCGCAAGATGAACTCACGACGAACCCCACTACCTCGCCATCGTGGATATCCAGGCCACCGACCTGAATCAAGTAAGTGTTCACCGCGGTATCGAAAAAGCTGTAGTAGGTAACGTTGTTGATGTGTCCGTAAGCATCGTTGTCGTGCCAGCGGGTGGTGATCGGCTGGAAATGCGGGTAATCGGTGCGTTGCGGCATGGTGCTGGACATCGGTGTCGATTCCTTGAGTTTCTGCCCAGTCTAAAGGTAAAAACCTTTCCCTCGCGCCGCCAACTCGCCAATCAGTGGCGCCGGCCGCCATTGATCGCCCTGTCGCGTCTCCAGCGCCAGCAAGCGCTTGTGAATGTCTGCCAGCCCCTGATCGTCCGCCCAGGCCATCGGGCCGCCTCTGTCCGCCGGGAAGCCGTAGCCATTGAGGTACACCAGATCGATGTCATGGGCCGATCCGGCAATGCCTTCCTGCAGAATTTTCGCGCCCTCGTTGACCAGCGCCAGAAGACACCGCTCGAGGATTTCCTCGGACCCAATCTCCCGGCGCTGAAAGCCGAGGCCTTCGCTGACGCTCAATATCAGCGCATCGACCTCGGGATCATGTTCGGCCTGACGACTGCCCGGCTCATAATGGTAATAACCGTTGCCGGATTTCTGCCCGAAGCGGCCCAACTCGCACAAGCGGTTGTCGACCTGAACCTCCGGCGCATCCTGGCCCTTGCCGGCCAATTCGCGCGCACGCCATTCCAGATCAATGCCGACCACGTCGTACATGCGGAACGGCCCCATCGCGAAACCGAAGCCCTGCAACGCCGCATCGACCTGCTGTGGAAAAGCGCCCTCGAGCAGCATCTTGCGCGCCTCCAACACGTACGGATGCAACATGCGATTGCCGATAAACCCGTGGCAATTACCCGATATCACACTGACCTTGCCCATGCGTTTGCCGAGCGCCAGTGCCGCTTCCAGCACGGCTGGAGAAGTCTGCGCCCCACGAACGATTTCCAGCAGCTTCATGATGTGCGCCGGGCTGAAGAAATGCAGGCCGAGTACTTGCGACGGACGCTTTGTTACAGCGGCAATCGCGTCGATATCCAGCGCCGACGTGTTGCTCGCCAACAACGCCGCAGGCTTGAGCACGCTGTCCAGTTCACGAAAGATCTTCTGTTTGAGCTCAAGATTTTCGTACACCGCTTCAATCACCAGATCGACATTACGGATCGCCGCATAATCCGCCGCTGCACGAACTCGGCCGATCCGCGCATCCGCTTCGGCCTGATCAATCCGGCCCTGGCGCACGTTGTGAGCATAAGTGTCGGCCACCGTGCCCAACGCCTGTTCAAGCATCTGTGGATTGTTATCGACCCACTGCACGGCAATGCCGGCATTCGCCAGGCACATGACGATGCCACGGCCCATGGTGCCCGCGCCGATCACGGCAGCTTGCTGAATATCGAACGATGTCTGGCTCATGTTGTTCTCTTGTTGGCGATCCGAAGACAGCCTTCACCATAGTCAGGCACCGGGCATTTTTGAAGTTTATTACCGTGATGAGCGACATTCAGCGCATGGATGAGGCCGTCAGGGCACCGCACTTCCCCTGTGGGAGCGAGCTTGCTCGCGAAAACGGAGTGTCATGCATGGATATTTCAACTGACATGACGCCTTCGCGAGCAAGCCCACTCCCACAGGGTTTGTACTTACTCGGGCAGATGATTGTCAGCCCAACTGCGGACTTGCGCGTACGGATACTCCTCCAGCGCCGCATACCCCGAGATCGTTCGCGCCTTCAACCTGGTAAACAACGGCACACTGATCCCGCACAGAAACCGCGTCAGGCGCTCCGCCGTCGGCACACTGCCGGTGTGCTGTTCGTGCCTGTGGATAAAATCACCGCACAGCGCCGCGAAGTTTTTATCCACAAGCGCTGGCAACTCGGGAGGGGCCGGAAGCCGTGCGACATCACCGTGGCACACCGAACAGTGCCCGCAGCGCTCGGGCGCGTTGTGATCGCCGAAGTATTCGGCCAGGCGATAACCCAGGCAGCGCTCAGTGCCGAACAGTTCGAGCATGGCGTGAATCCGCGCGATTTCAGTCTGCTCATGCCGGGTGAAACAGGCATGCAACTCAGCGCTCAATACAGCGCTGTCGAAATCACTGTGCAGCACGTTGTAGACCTCGGTCATCTGCTTGCTTTCAAGCTCGACCCAGCCCTTCTCCTGAAAGTAATCCAGCGCCTTCACCACCCGATTGCGCTCAGCTGAATACTGCGTGTACATCGCCTCGAAATTCACCGTCGCCCAGGTGCGTGCACGGCTGGAGGTCTGGATGATGGCCGCGACAAAATCCCTGCGCTCACCGTCGAAACGCTCAAGCAACGCTTCCGGCTCCAGCAGGTATTTGAAACGGTACTCGGCGTAATAGGCATATCGCGGAGCAATCAAGCCGCGCAGCTCCATTTGCACCAACAACGTCTTCAGCGGCAGCGTGCGAATGTTGCTCTGATCCGCCAACGGCCCGAGCAGAAATTCCCACTGCCCTTCAGGTGCGGCAGCCTGCATTTCCTCCAGCACACAACGAATCCCCTCGCGCTCCGGGGTATCGCCGTAGACGAAGTTTTCCAGCACGTTGAGGCTGTCGCGATTGGCCAGCACCAGACAATCCGAGGGCTGCCCGTCACGCCCGGCGCGACCGATCTCCTGACTGTAGTTTTCGATGGATTTCGGCAGGTCGAAATGCACTACGTTGCGGATGTCGCTCTTGTCGATCCCCATGCCGAACGCAATGGTCGCGACAATGCAATTGGACTGCCCGGCCATGAAGCGCTTCTGAATCGCCTCGCGCTGATCGTTGGGCAACCCGGCGTGATAAGCCTCGGCCTGTATGCCGTTGCGCCCCAGATGTTCAGCGATGTGCTCGGCGGTTTTCTGCAACGTGACGTAAACGATGCTCGGCTGGCCCGGACGCTCGCTCATCCACTCCACCAGACGTCGGCGTTTGTCCTGGCCGCGCACCGGCTCCACCAGCAGATTGAGATTGGGTCGATAGAAACCGGTGGTCACAACATCCGCTTCGGCGATGGCGAATTTGGTCTGCATGTCGGCGATGACCTTCGGCGTCGCCGTGGCAGTCAGCAGCAGCGTTTGCGGGATGTTGAACTGGCGTTGATAGTCCGGCAGTTTCAGGTAGTCGGGGCGGAAGTTGTGGCCCCATTCCGAGATGCAGTGCGCCTCGTCAATCACCAGCAGCGAGATCGGCACCTGCTGCAAAAAATTGCGAAAACGCTCGTTCTTCAGGCGCTCCACCGAGATCATCAGGATCTTCAATTCACCCGAACGGGCGCGGGCCATCACATCATTGGCGTCATCGCGGTTTTGTGCCGAATCGATGCTGCCGGCACTGATGCCGTGGCCCTTGAGGAATGCCAGTTGATCCTGCATCAACGCCAACAGTGGCGAGACCACCAGGGTCAGATGTGGCAGCAACAGTGCCGGTACTTGATAGCACAGCGACTTGCCAGACCCGGTGGGGAAAATCGCTGCCGCCGAGCACCCGGCCAGTACCGCGCTGATCGCGGCTTCCTGCCCGGGTCGAAACTGTGGATAACCGAAAACCTGTTCCAGGATGTTGTGCATGCGCTGTCACTCCGTTGACCGCTGTGATGCCAACAGCCTAGCGGGCGATCGCAGCGCGTCGAGAAAAGGCCGGGGGTCAATTCAATACGGGATGATACAGCCAATGGCGCAAACACCTCGGTCCCCTCTGGGAGCGAACCCGTTCGCGAAGAGGCCCTGCCGAACAACACCAAAACAAACCATTCAGGGCCGCAAAACCGCCACTCGCAGTTGCTCGTTCAACATCTGCTCATGCACGCCCTGGCTCTTGCTTGCCCACAACGCATGAGCCGGGCTGATGTCACCCGTGAAGGCCGCCGCCAACTGCCGCAGTTCCGCGACACTGCGCACGCGCGGGCAGAATGGCTGTCCGTCACAGTCCTGACTGGCGTTGCGATAGGTACTCAGCAAACGCTCCCACCACCTATCACGCACCTGTCTGATCGACTTGAGCTGCACATGCGGCACACCCAGCCGCTGCTCAAGCCCTGCCTCGTCCAGCGCTTCGCTGGCGAGCAGGGCTTTACCGAACATCAACACCTCGGCACGCGAGGCGGTATCGATACTGGTCTGGCTGGAGAGCGCATCGGGCCAACCGGTGCGTTCAAGGTCGGCAAACATCCAGCCGTTACCGACGTCCGACGCCAGGACCGAACGACAACCACTGGCCCACAGCAATAAAATCGAGGCCAAACGTAGCCACTGCATACCTAATTCCCTTTAAGTGCGTATCGGACGCTTGGAAACGCCCTACAGATTCTGGCGCGCACCATACAGACGTTTACCAAGAAACGCCTGTGAATCCTGTGGGAATTTTCAGCGCTAGGGGTTTCACCTCGAAAAAGCCGCAAAACCTTGTAGGGCATATGCCCGATCCTCGGAAAAACCCCTACGAACTCTGTCCATCGCGGCGCTCTTGTGAGTGCTCGCCACGCACTTCTATAGTGGCCGGCGCGACTGACCACTGAATCAGCCCCGCCCAAGTGCCTTTGTAAAGGACAAGCCTGACCATGATTACCCGCTATCGCCCGTTGAAGACTTGCTACAACGAAAATCCCGTATTGGTCATCGATACTCACTCCAGCCATCGCGATCTGCTTGATGCCGCTGACCAGCGACTGCGTGCCGCCAGCGATCTGCTGGAAACCCTTTACTGTTTATGTTTCAAACAGGCCGACGTGAAAGATATACCTAACATCGTCAATGCTCTTTATTTATTAGTGCAGGATGGCTGTGACTTGCTCGAAGTAGCAAAACATAAACCCCAACAACCAGACCCACACTGAAAACAACTAAAATCCAGAAACAACAGAATGCTTTAATAAACAACCAAAATAGAACTAAGTTGTTGACTCTTACTTTCACCGAGAGCAACACAATGACTGTTTTAACTATCTTTTTTTGCGGCACTGGCTCCAATAAATTCGACGTCGCCCACGAAAACTTCTGGAACGGCGAACTGATTTCCACCTTGGCTGCCAATCATACAGGTTACGAGTTTGCCGAGTGGATCGTGGTCGATGGCCCCGGCAGCGGCAACATGCAGGCCGACGATCTATTCACCAAGACCAAGGAATACGGCATGAGCGGCACCTTGTTCGGCAAGGGCTGGGAAGAAAACGTGTTGCACGCGCTCAATATCATCAAGGGCAAGTGCGACTGGCAACGCGAGCAACTGACTGAAGCCGAATACAATCGCCTGAAGGCTGCCGGCATTCCGATTGAAGATGTAAAAGCCGAAGGTTCGTGGTTTTGGCGCAAATATAATTACGGTAATCGCAGCATTACCCAGCAGCAATTACAGGAAGGAATCATCAAAACCCACCGCAAGGATGGTGTTATTCCTACTCAAGTCAATCTCGTCGGTTGGAGCCGAGGCGGCATCAGTTGCCATATGTTGGCCAATGCAATGTTCAAGGACAGTCTGCTGAAAAACATCCCGGTCAATATCTTTGCGCTTGATCCCGTGCCAGGCATTGGTAACTTTCAGGAAGAGCGCGTCAAACTCGCGGGCAATGTCAAAGAGTATGTAGCGTTCTATGCTCGTGACGAACGCTCCAAAGGTTTCAGCTGCGTCATCCCGCAGACCGCTACCGGCACCAAAACCTACATCTATCCTATGGCTGGCCGCCACGCCACCATGGCCGGCAATGCCACCAGCAGCGGCGGCGTCCCGACCGGCGCCAGTGATCTGAAAGCGCTGTCCGAGCCCGGACGCATCGTGCGCCACCTCGCTGAAACCTGCCTCAAACGATGGGGCGTACGACTGCAAAAAACGTTGAATCTGACCCAGGCCGATCTGGAAAACCTCACCAACGGCATCGCACGCGATGAAGCCAAATACAAATTGATGCACAAACTTTCCTACACCTACTTCACCGAGCTGGATCAAGGCGAACGCTACGTTTCGCTGGGCAGCAAAGGTGTACCGTTCACCAGCGTGAAGGGCGAGATCTACAAGCCGGCGACCGGCCTGGCAACCAGCTTGCTGGATATTTCGGCGTATCAGCATTTACGTTGAAAAACGACGAAAGACCGGTAGGAACGTCCGATGAGATCTTCATCCCGTTCCTACATGCCACGACTCTTTGTCGCCTATCGCGGCTTGAGGGCACCTATCTATAGTCGTGACTGTCGCTGGCAAATCAGCGGCTCGGGCTTGGTCACCTGAATGGATCGTGCATACGCGTCCGCTGTATGCTGCCGGCACTCAATTGCCTGCAGTTTTATGGTGGCTGTGTTTGGGACACCTACGGGTGTGCCGGGTCTGTGCACGATCCTCACCGGTTGACCAACCCGAACACAGTCGCCTCCTGTCGCTTGGTCACGATGTGGTGGCTTCACTTGAAGCATTTGAGGATCAACAAAATGAAAACATGGAATCAATTAGCCGCTGATCGCTACCGCTCACTCGAATCCAGCCTCACCGACACCAAGCCCCTGATCATCGACACAGAGGCCAACCCGCAAGACATCCTCGAATGCGCCGTCCAGCGCCTGCGCGCCTCCAGCGACCTGCTGAAAACCCTCTACTGCCTCAGCTTCAAACAAGGCGACGTCGAAGACATCCCCCATATCACCCACGCCCTCTATCTGCTGACGCAGGATGGCTGTGACCTGCTGCAGGTCGCGCAGCAGCAGATGCTCGGCTGGAAAGCACCGGCCTGAGATTGACAATGTTCGGATCGCTCTGCCGCCTCACCTGAGAGCGATCAATAAAAACGTGATCAAACATTGGAGCAACCATGAGCGAGTTTTTTGATGCACTGATGGAAAGCGTTCAGGAAATGGACGAGATCTTGCACGCGCAGCGCTGCAACTCGCCCCTTGCTCCGAAAATATCTGAAAAGAACACGCTGACTTTTCAGCAGAAACAAGCCTATTACGACAAGGTATGCCGCTCGAATTATCTCGCTAGTTTACGCATTGAAGGCTTTGAAACGGTGCCTGCCGATGCGGCTGAATCATTGCCTGTTCGGCAGCAAATCCTTGATCGATACCGTCACAACACTAGCTGACCCCAGAGAGTGATCTGCGGCGCTTAAGTGGCATTATTCTGGCTGCTTACATGAAAAAAATCTTGAATAATGGCAGTTAACAGGAGCCGTTATTGCCGACTCCACGCAAAGAGGCAACCTTCTACTTAAGTGCTATTATTCTGGCAGTTAAGGAAAAAAAATGAAGGAATACTGCCACATGGCCAAGAAAACAGCGCCACTTCTGCCCGCCTCCGCTCGACTGCTGTCGGAATTTGGCGAACGGCTGAAGCTGGCTCGTCTGCGCCGCAAGCTGACGGCAAAGCAGGTCGCTGAACGGTCAGGCATGTCGCTGACCACCTTGCGCAATCTGGAGTCAGGCGAATCAGGAGTAACCATCGGCGCTTATCTGTCGGTCATGCAGGTGCTGGGCCTGGAAAAGGATCTGAATCAGCTTGCCGCGACCGATGAAATGGGCCGACAGCTACAGGATGCTCAGTTAATGCCTGCATCAAGATCCCCAATCAAAAAGCCACAGCGAGTACGCGGAGTCAGCGCGTTAAAAAAAGCTGCATCCGATCACAGCGAGACTTCAAGCGTCATCGATGCCGCTACTACAACAAAACTTCCGGACGATTTTCCAATCAACACGCACACTCTCTCCAATCTGTTGAAGAAGAAAAAGCCAGGCTCCACGACAGGTGAAAAATGACGCTGATCGCTGTTTATGCAGATTGGGAATCGTTGAACGGCGCCAGGCGTCTCGGCTTCCTGCATGCCCGTAAGACACGCAACACCAACGTATTCGAGTTTGAATACGATCCCGTAGCGCTGGCCGACCCCGAGTTAAGCTTCACACAGCTGGACCCACGAATCGGACTTTTTCAAGGACGTCAGTTTCCTGGTCAACATCAGACTCGTTTTGGCGTCTTCGCTGACTCAAGCCCTGATCGTTGGGGCCAACTGCTAATGAAGCGGCGCCTGGAGAGGGATATACGCGACGGTTTGATTCCCAAGGGCAGCAAGCTATTCGAGTCTGACTATCTCCTTGGCGTGCATGACCAGTTCCGCGTCGGCGCCATCCGCTACAAGCTCAACGACGAGGGTAATTTTCTCGACGATCGCGATGGCGTTGCTGCCCCACCCTTTGTTGAATTACGTGCGCTGGAACAGGCGAGTCTGGCCTTGGAAAACGACACGGACAACACCGCACTCGATGGCCGCGAATGGCTAAGAATGCTCATCGCGCCGGGTGGCTCACTGGGCGGCGCCAGACCAAAAGCCAGTGTGGTCGACGAGCATGGTCAACTGTGGATCGCCAAGTTTCCCAGTACGCGAGACGACCACGATGTAGGTGGCTGGGAAATGCTGGTGAACGCCTTGGCGGTCAACTGCGGGCTACGTGTCGCAACCGGCATGGCACGACGTTACGCGAGCGACCACCACTGTTTTCTGGTCAAACGCTTCGACCGAACCGAACGCGGTGGGCGCCACCACTTCGCCTCAGCCATGACCCTGACCAACCGCACCGACGGCGACGACGCTTCAACAGGCGCCAGCTACCTTGAGTTGGCGGAAGTACTCATGGAACACGGTTCGGAGCCCAATGCAGACCTTCGCGAGTTATGGTCGAGAATCGTCTTCAACATCCTGGTATCCAACACCGACGACCACCTGCGTAATCACGGATTTATTCTGGATCCCGGTCGGGGATGGCGCTTGTCGGCAGCGTATGACATGAACCCCGTAGCGCATGCAGATGGGTTGAAGCTGAACATCACTGATGCTGACAACGCGTTGGATCTGGAGCTGGCGAGGGAAGTGGCGGGGTATTTTCGAGTGAGCTCGATACATGCAGAAGAAATAATTGAGCACTTTAAATCCGAGATCAGCAACTGGCCGGAAGTAGCACGTGTATTGGGACTATCCAAGCGTGAACAGGACCTTATGGCAACAGCGTTTAGTGCCCTTTAATGCCCACAAAAAAGCCGCCCCTGGAGGCGGCTTCTTACTTCACAACGAACCAATCTTACAACTTAGGACCCGCAGCCTTGATCGCGTCGCTCACTTCGAACTTCTTGAAGTTCTCGATGAACAGACCGGCCAAGGCCTTGGCAGCTTCGTCGTAGGCAGCCTTGTCAGCCCAGGTGTTGCGTGGGTTGAGCAGGTTGGTTTCAACGCCCGGTACGGCCAATGGCACGTCGAGGTTGATGGTGTCCAGGTGCTCGGTGGCGGCACCGATCAGCGCGCCGCTCTGGATTGCAGCGATCACCGCACGGGTGGTCGGGATGTTGAAGCGTTTGCCGACGCCGTAGCCGCCGCCGGTCCAGCCGGTGTTGACCAGGTAGACCTTGGAGCCGAAGCCGCGGATGCGCTTGATCAGCAGTTCGGCGTATTCGCCAGCCGGACGCGGGAAGAACGGCGCGCCGAAGCAGGTGGAGAAGGTCGACTTGATGCCGCTGCCCGAACCCATTTCAGTCGAGCCCACCAAAGCGGTGTAGCCGGACAGGAAGTGGTAGGCCGCTTGTTCTTCGTTGAGGATCGACACTGGCGGCAGCACGCCGGTCAGGTCGCAGGTCAGGAAGATTACAGCGTTTGGCTCGCCGCCCAGGTTCTGCTCGGAACGCTTGGCAACGTGCTCCAGCGGGTAGGCCGCGCGGCTGTTCTGGGTCAGGCTGACATCGGTATAGTCGGCGTGTTTGGCGTCGTCGATGACCACGTTTTCCAGCACCGCGCCGTGTTTGATGGCTTTCCAGATGACCGGCTCGTTCTTCTCGGACAAGTCGATGCACTTGGCGTAGCAGCCACCTTCGATATTGAAGACAACGCCTTCGCCCCAGCCGTGTTCGTCGTCACCGATCAGGTAACGGCTTTCGTCGGCCGACAGGGTGGTTTTACCGGTGCCCGACAGACCGAAGAACAGGGTCACGTCGCCTTCTTCGCCGATGTTGGCAGCGCAGTGCATTGGCAGCACGTCAGCGGCCGGCAGCAGGAAGTTCTGCACGGAGAACATGGCTTTCTTCATCTCACCGGCGTAACGCATGCCGGCGATCAGCACTTTTTTCTGCGCGAAGTTGATGATCACGCAACCATCGGAGTTGGTGCCGTCACGCTCTGGTACGCACTCGAAGTTGGCCACGTTGAGCACCTGCCACTCGTCACGACCGGCCGGGTTGTACTGGGCCGGGTTGATGAACAGGCAACGACCGAACAGGTTCTGCCAGGCAGTCTGGGTGGTCATTTTCACGGCCAGGTAGTGATCTTCAGCCGCACCTACATGCACATGGGAAACAAAGTGCTCTTGCGCGTTGTTGAACGCCTCGACACGAGCCCACAGCGCGTCGAACTTGTCGGCCGGGAACTTGCGGTTGATCGGGCCCCAGGCGATAGCGGCCTGGGTGGAAGGCTCTTCAACGATGAAACGATCGACTGGCGAACGACCGGTACGGTGCCCGGTGCGAACGACCAGAGCGCCGGTATCGGCAAGCTCGCCCTCACCGCGTTGCAGGGCTTCTTTTACCAGATCATCAACACTCAGATCGGTGTACACGGCGTTATTGGCTTGCGTCATGAGGTTCCCCGTCGGCCAGTGGCCGAGTGTGCTCCAAACGTTTTGTAGTAGAAAGTCGTGCACTACTACCGCGAAAAAAGTGGGCCGGATTATGCCAGAAAAGCCCAAAAAGAGTAGGGTCCTCCCGTCGTAACGGCGAAATTCCGTCGTTACGCAGTGAATTTACCTGCGCTGAACCGTTTTAGTGCCGGGTATCTGACGGCGTGTCGACGCCTGCGCCAGCGAACAATTGAGCAATATCGGCCGCATCGAACAGGTAACGCTGGTTGCAGAACTGGCAATCGATCTCGATTTCGCCACCGCGTTCGGCCACCAGTGCCTGCGCGTCTTCCAGACCCAGACTGACCAACGCATTGCCCGAGCGTTCCCGCGAGCAGCTGCAACGGAAGCGCAGGTTCTGCACATCGAACAGGCGCACCTGCTCTTCGTGGTAGAGGCGATGCAGCACGGTTTCGTTGTCCAGGCTGAGCAATTCATCGGCGGTCAGGGTGCTGGCCAGCGCGGTGATGTGCTGCCAGCTGGCGGCGCGGTCTTCTTCGTCTTTCAGACGGTCGGCCGGCAGTTGCTGCAGCAGCATGCCACGGGCACGACGGCCGTCGGCGAACAGCTTGAAGCGCGTGCCGACCTGTTGCGACATGACGAAATAATTGGTGAAGCATTCCGACAGGGTTTCACCATCGAGGTCGACGATACCCTGGTAACGCTGGCCGATCGTCGGGTCGACGGTCAGGGTCAGGTCACCGCCCGGCATCAGGTCGGCAAGCGTGGCATCCGCCGCGATCTGCTCGGCGTTGTATCGCGCCAGACCACGGATCTCGCGCTCGCTGGAGCATTCGATCATCAGCAGCGGAATCGGGCCTTCGGAGCGCGCCTGAAGAATCAGCAAGCCGTCGAACTTCAGGGTGCCCACCAGCAACGAAGCGGCCGCCATCAGTTCGCCCAGCAACTGCGCGACCGGCTCCGGGTACGGGTGCTTGGCGAGGACTTCGGCGTAACTGCGTTCCAGCGCCACCAGTTCGCCGCGAGTGTCGCTGTCATCGAAGATGAAGCGTTGGGTGTAGTCGGTATCCGGTAGGTCGGTCATAGGTCTGGGTATCTGAATTGATGACAAAAAGGTTACAAAAGATGAAAATCCCGCGCTTTCTTCGCACCTGTTTGGTGCAAAACGTTCAGCCACGGGAGGCATTTTATGAACAATCCGGGTTTGTTCCAATCAAGGTGGAACCTCGGCCGGCTGGTTCTGTGTAACGTAGTGCCATTAGCACTACTGGCTTTCTGGTTATGGCCTACGGGCCAGATGCTGTGTGTGATTTTCGACGAGTGGCTGTTTCGCTCACTCAATGCACCACTGGCCAGCAACCCCATATGGCTCCACATCTGGGCAATTGCAAGTCTGCGCCCGTTCGACATCGTTGTCGGACTGATTCTGCTGACGCTGCTGATCAAGGGCGACTGGGTGTTCAAGGCGATTGATGTGCGTCGCGCCTTCTTCGGTTTTTTTTCCATTCTGCTGTTGATGGTGGTGATCCGTGCGCTGTTTTCCAAATTCGCCGACTACATGGACTGGCAACACAACAGTCCGTCGATGGTGCTGGAAGGCGCGGTGCACCTGAGTGACTACTTCCCGCAACTGGAAAAAGCCTGGGAGCTGAAGGATCGCTCAAGCCAGAGCTTCCCCGGTGACCATGCTTCAGTGTTGCTGATCTGGGCGCTGTTCATGGGCGTGTTCAGCCGTACGGTCGGGCAGTTCCTGACGGTCTGGGGCCTGGCGCTGCTGTTCATGCTGCCGCGTCTGGTGGCCGGCGCGCATTGGGGGCAGGACGATTACATCGGCGGCCTGCTGCTGGCGGTGTGGGCGTTGGGCTGGGGTTACTACACGCCGTTTGCCTGTCACGCGGCGAATTTCTGGCTGAAGGTAACAGCGCCGATTTTCGCTTTGCTGGGCAAGCTGCCGGTGGTTTCGCGGATGAGTGTGGTGTCTGCCGCAAACTGACAGTTGTGTGAAGACCTGTGGCGAGGGAGCTTGCTCCCGCTCGGCTGCGTAGCAGTCGCTTTACCCGTCGATGCAGTTGTATTTTGAAATACGTGCTCGCCTGTACAGGGCGTCCTTCGGCCGCCAGCGGGAGCAAGCTCCCTCGCCACAAGTGTGTTCGTCGCACACTACTCGTTGCTGCTGCCACGAAACTTAAACAGATCCCGCCGCTGCTTCTTGCTCGGCTTGCCATCGGTGCTCACGCCCAACGCCCCGGCCTTGCGCATCGCCGCTGCCGCTTCACGTTTGGCAATACTCGCCTCGGTCTCGGTATACAGCGTCTGCGCCTCGGGTGCGCCGCGACGCACGATCGACAAGGCTTCGACCCTCACCGTGCGCTCTTCAAAACCGGTACGAATCTCGAATTCATCACCAATGCGTGGCTCTTTGCCAGGCTTGCAGCGGTCACCTCGGCAATGCACCTTGCCACTCTCGATGGCCGCTTTGGCCAGGGCCCGGGTTTTATAAAAGCGCGCCGCCCACAACCACTTGTCGAGACGGACCTTGTCGTCCTCTTCGCTTTTTTGTGCCATGGAATTTCCTCATTCTGAAATATTGATGAACTGTACTACCGTTTCTGTCGTGCCATGAATTACGCCGTCCCGGATTACAATGCGCAGCAGCCGACACCCGCTTGAGGCGTCGGCAATCCGGGCCGTAGATATCTGTCGCCTTTTAACCATTATTCTGCGTGAATACCGCGAATTCGGCCGTACGTGGCCCGAGCGGTTTCTGCCGGTTGAGTACCTTTGAAGACATTTGACCATTTGACCGTTGTCGGTCTGCGCGAGTGGGTGGCGCTCCCTGATCTGGGAGTCGCGGGCCTGCGGGCGAAAATCGACACCGGCGCCAGCACCTCCAGCCTGCATGCCACCGACATCGAGCCGTTCGAACGCGACGGCGAGAAGTGGGTGCGCTTCACCGCGCACCTGGGCACGGTGGTGCAGTTGCGTCACCGGCGCTGCGAAGCACCGCTGGTGACGCGCAAAACCATTAAAAGCTCCAACGGCCAGGCCCAGGTGCGCTATGTGATCAGCACCACCCTGGCCCTCGGTGATCGGGTCTGGGCAGTCGAGTTCACCCTCGCCTGCCGCAAGTCCATGCGATATCGCCTGTTGCTCGGTTCCAAAGCCCTGATTGATGGCCAGTTGGTGGTCAATCCGGGCATCAAGTATGTACAAGACAAGCCGGTGTTCCCGGTATCTACCTCCTCCACAGGTGTTGCATGAAGATCGCTGTGCTGTCGCGGAATCCGCGTCTGTATTCCACCCGTCGTCTGGTCGAAGCCGGCACCGAACGCGGGCATGAAATGGTAGTGGTCGACACCCTGCGCGCCTACATGAACATCGCCAGCCACAAGCCGCAGATCCACTATCGCGGCAAGCCGCTGGAAGGCTTCGACGCGGTGATCCCGCGGATCGGTGCGTCGGTGACGTTCTACGGTTGCGCCGTGTTGCGCCAGTTCGAAATGATGGGAGTGTTTCCGCTCAACGAGTCCGTAGCCATCGCCCGTTCGCGGGACAAACTGCGTTCGCTGCAACTGCTGTCGCGGCGCGGCATCGGCCTGCCGGTAACCGGCTTCGCCCACTCGCCGGATGACATTCCCGACTTGATCGACATGGTCAACGGCGCGCCGCTGGTGATCAAAGTGCTGGAAGGCACTCAGGGTATCGGCGTGGTGCTGTGCGAAACCGCGACCGCGGCCGAATCGGTGATCGAGGCGTTCATGGGTCTGAAGCAGAACATCATGGTCCAGGAATACATCAAGGAGGCCGGCGGTGCCGACATTCGCTGCTTCGTGGTCGGCGACAAGGTGATCGCGGCCATGAAACGTCAGGCCAAGCCGGGCGAGTTCCGCTCTAACCTGCACCGCGGCGGCAGCGCCAGCCTGATCAAGATCACCCCGGAGGAACGCATGACCGCGTTGCGTGCGGCCAAGGTCATGGGCCTGGCGGTGGCGGGCGTGGATATTCTGCGTTCGAATCACGGGCCGCTGGTGATGGAAGTGAACTCGTCGCCGGGGCTGGAAGGGATCGAGACCACCACCGGCAAGAACGTGGCGGGGATCATCATCGAGCACCTTGAGAAGAATGGCGGGCCGAATATGACTCGGACCAAAGGCAAGGGTTAACCCGTCAGAAATGTGGTGGCTGGGCGGCCGCGTTCGCGAGCAAGCCCGCTCCCACATTTTGGCATGCGTTCCCCTGTGGGAGCGGGCTTGCTCGCGAAAAGGCCATCAGCCCCACTGAATATCTCGGCTGTCAGACGGCATCCCGCGGCAACATCAACCCCAACGGCAATCGCACTCGCGCCTCCAGTCCGCCCCCGGAGCGGTTGCGCAACTCGACATTGCCGCCATGCATCGAAGCAATCCGCTTCACGATCGCCAGGCCCAACCCCGTACCTTTGCCGCCCCGCGCACGGTCGCCACGGGTGAACGGATTGAAGATCGCTTCCAGCTCCGACGGATCGATCCCAGCGCCACGGTCCATCACGCTCAGCACCACGTACGGCGCGCTGGTATCGCCGGACACATAAGCCGCAACCTCGACGCCGCTGCCAGCGTGATTCAAGGCGTTGCCGATCAGGTTGTTCAGCAGGCGTTTCATCGACACCCGGCGCAGTGGAAACGGCTGGATCGGCTCCAGACGCAAGCGCACCTTCTCTTCGTTCTGGTTGTACGGTGCGGCCACCTCACGCACCAGATCGCTCAGGTCCACCTCTTCCACCGACTCGTCGCGACCATCGCGAATGAACGCGAGGAACTGGTCGAGAATCGCGTCCATGTCTTCGATGTCGCGCACCATGTCGTCGGTCAAATCGTTGCGGTCGCCCATCAGCTCCAGCGACAGTCGCAAGCGGGTCAGCGGCGTGCGCAAGTCATGCGACACCCCCGCCAGCATCAGCTCACGCTCACGGCCGGCCTGCTCGACGTCTTCGGCCATCTGGTTGAAGGCGCGATACACCTCGGTCATCTCGCTGGGTGTATCGCTGATCGGCAGGCGCACGCTGCGACCCTGACCGAGTTGCCGCGCGGCATATACCAGACGTTTCAACGGCTGGTTGAGCTGACTGACGAAAATCCATGCCGAGGCGGTGGACAGCAAACCGATGGCGAGGAACCAGCCGAGCACGTTCCAGATTTTCTGCCCGCGCAGCGGATGCGGGTACAGCGGCACTTTCAGCCAACCGTCGCCGAGGCTTGGCGCACGCACCCACAGCGCCGGCGGCGAGTGCATGCGCAAACGCACTTCGGTGTCGGCGCCCAGCTCCGCCTGCATCTGCCGCTGATAGATTTCACTGTACGGCCAGTGCTGCTCGCCCTCCGGCACCCCGGCGCCGACCACCCGGATCAGGGTCGCGGCATCGGCGATCTTCGCGCGGTTTTCTTCATCGGCCGCCCAATAGGCGCGCAGCGTCAGGGCGACGCCGTGGCTGTACTGACGATCCACCAGCACGTCCTCGTTCATCAACAGATAAACCAGGGTCAGTGCCTTGGAAAACAGCACGACGATGAGCACCAGCCAAAGGGTGCGGGAGAAAAAACTTTGGGGGAACCAGACGGGGGTTTTCATCGATAACCGTTAAACACTTGCAGGAGCGAGCAATGCTCGCATATTGCGGATTGCGAGTCTGCGTAGAGGGTCGATCAACCCGATGCGCAGACCCGCTCCTACAAATCGCCGATCACTTGGTGGCGGCGCCGTCCGGTACGAACACGTAGCCCACACCCCAGACAGTCTGGATATAGCGTGGTTTCGACGGATCCGGCTCGATCATCCGGCGCAGACGGGAAATCTGCACGTCGATGGAACGCTCCAGGGCATCCCACTCGCGGCCACGGGCCAGGTTCATCAGTTTGTCGCGGGTCAGCGGTTGACGCGCGTTCATCACCAGTGCCTTGAGTACCGCAAACTCACCGGTGGTGAGCATGTGCACTTCTTCGCCACGTTTCAGCTCGCGGGTCGCCAGCGACAGCACGTAATCACCGAAGGTGACATTTTCGTCTTCGCTGCCCGGCGCGCCCGGCACCGGTGCGGCCTGACGACGCAGAACCGCTTTGACCCGAGCCATCAGCTCGTCCGGGTTGAACGGCTTGGCCAGATAGTCATCGGCGCCCAGTTCCAGGCCCTTGATGCGGCTCATCTCATCGCCCTTGGCGGTGAGCATGATGATCGGAATCTGATTGTTCGCCGCCCGCAGGCGACGGCAGGCGGTCAGGCCGTCTTCGCCCGGCAGCATCAGGTCGAGGACGACCAGATTGAACACTTCACGCGACAGCAGACGGTCCATTTGCTCGGTGTTCGGTACGGCACGGGCACGGTAGCCCTTGCTGACGAAGAAACGTTCCAGCAGGCTGCTCAGCCCCGGATCGTCGTCAACAATAAGAATTTTTTCGCCTTCAGCATTGTTTGCAGTGCTGCTCATTGGATGCTCCTTTTAGCTCGGCGCGCATTATGGCGTAGCTGCCGTTATACGCACCGTGTGCATTGTTAGCAGATTTTTCCTTCACTGCCAGAAAACCGGGGTTTATGCCTACAGACTGCTACACCCCCGAATGACAGAACGCTGGTTATAATGCGCGGCGTTTTGTGCCAGGCAACGTCTGAATCGTTACCGCAGGTGGCCGGGCTTTTTTCCCGGTGGCCGCAGTAATGGTTCGATTTCACGGGTCAATGGGCTGCCTCTTGACCCAGGCAGCGGCAATTTTCTAGCCGCTCAACCAGACTCCGGGCCTTTATTTCCGTGCCTGCGAGCCTGCTTTCACAATATGTCAGGTGGTTTTATGGACAGCATCAACAGCCGCATCGCCGAGGAACTCGGCGTACGCCCGCAACAGGTCGAAGCGGCCGTCGCGCTACTCGATGAAGGCTCTACCGTTCCCTTCATCGCCCGTTACCGGAAAGAAGTCACCGGCAGCCTCGATGACACCCAGTTGCGTCATCTGGAAGAGCGTCTGCGCTACCTGCGAGAACTCGACGAACGGCGCATCAGCATCCTCGCCAGCATCCAGGAGCAGGGCAAACTCACCCCGGCCCTTGAGCGCGACATCAAGCTCGCCGACACCAAGACCCGCCTCGAAGACTTGTACCTGCCGTACAAGCAGAAGCGCCGCACCAAGGGCCAGATTGCCCTGGAAGCCGGCCTCGGCGAGCTGGCCGACGGCCTGTTCAACGACCCGAACCTGACGCCGGAAACCGAAGCCGCCCGCTTCGTCGACGCCGAAAAAGGCGTGGCCGACGTCAAGGCTGCGCTGGAAGGCGCCAAATACATCCTGATGGAGCGCTTCGCCGAAGACGCCAGCCTGCTGGAAAAGCTGCGTAACTTCCTCAAGCAGGAAGCGACCATCAGCGCCCGCGTGATCGCCGGCAAGGAAGAAGAAGGCGCGAAGTTCCGCGACTACTTCGAACACGACGAGCCGCTGAAAAGCATGCCGTCGCACCGCGCACTCGCCATTTTCCGTGGCCGCAACGAAGGCATCCTCAGTTCCGCGCTGAAAGTCGGCGACGAACTGCCGGGCACCATGCACCCGTGCGAAGGCATGATCGGCCAGCAATTCGGCATCCAGAACCAGAACCGCCCCGCCGACAAATGGCTCGGCGAAGTGGTGCGCTGGACCTGGAAGGTCAAGCTTTACACCCACCTCGAAACCGACCTGCTCGGCGAACTGCGCGACAGTGCCGAAACCGAGGCGATCAACGTCTTCGCCCATAACCTGCACGACCTGTTGCTGGCCGCGCCGGCCGGCCCGCGCGCCACCCTGGGCCTCGACCCGGGCCTGCGTACCGGCTGCAAGGTCGCGGTGGTCGACTCCACCGGCAAACTGCTCGATCACGCCACGGTTTACCCGCACGTGCCGCACAACAAGTGGGATCAGACCATCGCGATTCTGGCCGCCCTGTGCGCCAAGCACTCGGTTGACCTGATTGCCATCGGCAACGGCACCGCCAGCCGTGAAACCGACAAACTGGCGATCGAGCTGATCAAAAAATACCCAGCGATGAAGATGACCAAGGTCATGGTCTCCGAGGCCGGTGCATCGGTGTACTCGGCATCGGAACTGGCGGCCAAGGAATTCCCGGACCTGGACGTGTCGATCCGTGGTGCGGTGTCGATTGCTCGCCGCTTGCAGGATCCGCTCGCCGAACTGGTGAAGATCGATCCGAAATCCATCGGTGTCGGCCAGTACCAGCATGACGTGTCGCAACTGAAACTGGCGCGCGGCCTGGACGCGGTGGTCGAGGACTGTGTGAACGCCGTCGGCGTCGATGTGAACACCGCTTCGGTGGCGCTGCTGGCGCGGATCTCCGGCCTCAACGCGACTTTGGCGCAGAACATCGTCGCTCACCGCGACGAACACGGTGCGTTCAAGACCCGCGCAGCGCTGAAGAAAGTCGCGCGTCTGGGCGAGAAAACCTTCGAGCAGGCCGCAGGCTTCCTGCGCGTGATGAACGGCGACAACCCGCTGGATTCCTCGGCTGTTCACCCGGAAGCCTATCCGCTGGTGCAGCGTATTGCCGCTGAAACCGACCGCGACATTCGCTCGCTGATCGGCGACGCCGCGTTCCTCAAGCGTCTGGATCCGAAGAAATTCACCGACGAAACCTTCGGTCTGCCAACCGTCACCGACATTCTTCAAGAACTGGAAAAACCGGGTCGCGACCCGCGTCCGGAGTTCAAGACTGCCGAGTTCCAGGAAGGCGTCGAAGACCTGAAAGACCTGCAACTGGGGATGATCCTTGAAGGCGTCGTCACCAACGTGACCGCGTTCGGCGCGTTCGTCGACATCGGCGTGCATCAGGACGGTCTGGTGCACATCTCGGCGCTGTCGGAAAAGTTCATAAAGGACCCACGCGAAGCGGTGAAGGCCGGTGACGTGGTGAAAGTGAAGGTCATGGAAGTCGATATCCCGCGCAAACGCGTCGGTCTGTCGATGCGCATGAGCGACACTCCTGGCGAGAAAATCGACGGCGCCCGTGGTTCGCGTCCAGGCTCGGCACCGCGCCAGTCTTCGGGCAACGCACCGCGTAAGGAAACGGCCACAGCCGCTCCGGTGAACAACGCCATGGCCTCGCTGTTCGCCAACGCCAAGCAGTTGAAGAAACGCTGATGGAAGTTCCGGCCGGGCTCGTCGAGAGCGCGTTTTTCAAGCTGTTGGGCTGCCGCCTGCACAGCCTGGAAACCGGGGTGGCGCAAGTCGCCCTGGTGCTGGAACCACAACTGCGCAATCGCGGCGGCAAGTTGCACGGTGGCGCGCTGTTCAGTCTGGTCGATATCGCCATGGGGCTGGCCTGTTCCAGCACCCACGGCTTCGATCAGCAGAGCGCGACCATCGAGTGCAAGATCAACTACATCCGCGCCGTGTCCGACGGCGAGGTGCTGTGCACGGCGCGGGTCATCCACCCGGGCCGCCGCACTTTGGTGGTCGAGGCCGACGTGATGCAGGGCGACAAACTGGTCGCAAAAGCGCAAGGCACGTTCGCTGTCCTGTAGATGTTCTTCATCATTTTGAGTTAATTTCGGCGCAACGAACCTTGTGGGAGCGAGCTTGCTCGCGAAGGCGGTGTATCAGGCAACCGAAATGTTGACTGATAAACCCTCTTCGCGAGCAAGCTCGCTCCCACAGGGATTGTGCAGTTCCTGACTGACCGGCAAATGGCCTGCCGCTACAAAACCAGGCGAAAACGCCAGTTTCAACTTCACCCTTGTAGACCGTCCTGCCCACCCCCATATTGGGGCGACTGACGCGTGAAGGAATCCAAATTGAGCGAACTTCTCAACCGCCGCCTGGCTCTGCTCGGCGAGCGCGCCAACCTCTCTCTGCTCGAACAGTGCCTCCACGGTATCGAACGTGAATGCCTGCGCGTGACCAGTGAAGGTCGTCTGGCGCAAACGCCGCACCCGGAAGCCTTGGGTTCCGCGCTGACCAATGAACAGATCACCACCGACTACTCCGAGTCGCTGCTGGAATTCATCACCCCCGCCCTGCCCGATCCGGCCGATACGCTGGCGAGCCTGGACAAGATTCATCGCTTTGCCTACAGCAAGCTCGGCAACGAGTACCTGTGGAGTCCATCGATGCCGTGCCCGTTGCCGGCCGAGGAAGACATCCCGATCGCCTATTACGGTACGTCCAACATCGGTCAGCTCAAGTACGTCTACCGCAAGGGCCTGGCCCTGCGTTACGGCAAGACCATGCAGTGCATCGCCGGGATTCACTACAACTTTTCCCTGCCGGAAAAGCTCTGGCCGCTGCTGCGCGAGGCCGAGGGTTTTGTCGGCACCGACCGCGACTTCCAGTCATCGTCATACATCGCGCTGATCCGCAACTTCCGCCGCTACAGCTGGCTGCTGATGTACCTGTTCGGGGCTTCGCCGGCGCTGGATGCCGGTTTCCTCCGTGGGCGCTCGCATCAACTGGAACAGCTCGATCCGGATACTTTGTATCTGCCGTACGCCACCAGCCTGCGCATGAGCGACCTTGGTTACCAAAGCAACGCCCAGGCCGGCCTGACGCCTTGCTACAACGATCTGGCGAGCTACACCGACAGCCTGCGCAAGGCCGTCGCCACGCCGTACGCGCCGTACGTTGAGGTCGGCACGCACAAGGATGGCGAGTGGGTACAGCTCAACACCAACATCCTGCAGATCGAAAACGAGTACTACTCCAACATCCGCCCGAAACGCGTGACCTACACCGGCGAACGGCCGATCCAGGCCCTGATGGCCCGTGGCATTCAGTACGTCGAAGTGCGTTGCCTGGACATCAACCCGTTCCTGCCGATGGGCATCGACCTTACCGAGTCACGCTTCCTTGACGCGTTCCTGCTGTACTGCGCGCTGAACGACAGTCCGTTGCTGACCAGCAATTCCTGCAGCAACGCCACCTCGAACTTCCTCAGCGTGGTCAAGGAAGGACGCCGTCCGGGCCTGCAATTGCAGCGTGACGGCGAAGCGGTCGAGCTGAAGGTTTGGGCAGCCGAGCTGCTGGAAAAAATCGCTCCACTGGCGGCCCTGCTCGATCAGAGCCATGGCGGCGACGCGCATAGCAAGGCGCTGGACGCGCAACTGGCCAAGGTCAAGGATTCGTCCCTGACCCCTTCGGCCCAAGTGCTGGCGGCGATGGCCGAGCACAAGGAGAGCTTCGCGCAATTCTCCCTGCGTCAGAGCCAGGCGCATGCCGAGTTCTTCCGCAGCGAACCGTTGGCGGCGGCTGAGCAAGCGAAGTTTGAGGAGTTGGCGCGTTCGTCGCTAGCGCAACAGGCGGAGCTGGAACAGAACGAGGTGGGCGATTTCGATGTGTTTGTCGGGTCGTATCAGGCGAGCATTCTGGCGATCAGTAACTAACCACTATTCCCTGTGGCGAGGGAGCTTGCTCCCGCTCGGCTGCGCAGCAGTCGCAATTTCAGTCCCCCGGTGCATAAGAAGCACCGTGATGAATTGATATTGGAGTCCTTCGGCCTCCAGCGGGAGCAAGCTCCCTCGCCACAATGACCTCACCAGCAATCCCTCACGCCTTCGATTTTTCCGCTCATAAGCTAAGTCTAAAAAGTTATTTATTTTTAGATTCTTAGATCATTTAGTCTCCTTTCACGCCGATCATCGGTCGCCTGACTTGGAGCACTCCCCATGAAACTGAATTTCCCGCTTCGCCTGCTGGCCGTGGCCTCGTTGGCTGCTGCGAGCTTTCTGGCGCAGGCCGCCGACCTCACCGTCGCCTACCAGACCACCGTTGATCCGGCGAAAGTCGCCCAGGCCGATGGTGCCTACGAGAAAGCCACCAAGGCCGACATCAGCTGGCGCAAGTTCGATAACGGCGCCGACATCATCGCCGCCATCGCTTCCGGTGACGTGCAGATCGGCTATCTCGGTTCCAGCCCGCTGACCGCCGCCATCACCCGCAAAGTCCCGGTGGAAACGTTCCTCATCGCCACCCAGATCGGTGCCGCCGAAGCGCTGGTCGCTCGCGACGGTTCCGGGATCAAGACCCCGCAGGATCTGGTCGGCAAGAAGATCGCCGTGCCATTCGTGTCCACCGGTCACTACAGCCTGCTCGCGGCGTTGAAGCACTGGAACATCGATCCGTCGAAAGTCACCGTGCTCAACCTCGCGCCGCCAGCGATCATCGCCGCATGGAAACGCGGTGACATCGACGCCACTTACGTCTGGGATCCGGCCCTCGGTGTGGCCAAGGAAAACGGCAAAGTGCTGATCACCTCCGGCGAACTGGCCAAGTTCGGCGCGCCGACCTTCGATGCCTGGATCGTGCGCAAAGACTTTGCCGAGAAGCACCCGGAAATCGTCACCGCGTTCGCCAAGGTCACCCTCGACGCCTACGCCGATTACCGCAAGGACCCGAAAGCCTGGCTCGCCGACCAGTCCCACGTCGACAAGCTGGTGAAGCTCTCCGGCGCCAAGGCCAGCGACATTCCATTGCTGCTGCAAGGCAACGTCTACCCGCTGGCGGCTGATCAGGTGATCACCCTCGGCGCGCCGACCACCAAAGCCATCACCGACACCGCCGCGTTCCTCAAGGAGCAAGGCAAGGTCGAAGCCGTACTGCCGGACTACGCGCCGTACGTCAGCGCCAAATACATCACCAACTGATCGGGAGTTAACTGCGATGGCCTTGCTACAGCTGGAGCGCATCAGCGCACAGTACCCAGGCAGCCCGGAACCGGTGCTGGCGGACATTTCCCTGACCCTCGGGCCTCAGCAATTGCTGGTCGCCCTCGGCCCGTCCGGCAGTGGCAAGACTTCGCTGTTGAACCTGATTGCCGGCTTCGTCGAACCCAGCGCCGGGCGCATCACCCTCGACGGCGTGCCGGTCAAAGGCCCGAGCGCCGAACGTGGCGTGGTGTTCCAGGATGACGCCCTGCTGCCGTGGCAGGACGTGCTGGCCAACGTTGCCTTCGGTCTGGAACTGGCTGGCGTTGCCAAGGACAAACGCGAACAGCGCGCCCGCGAGATGCTTGCGCTGGTCGACCTCACAGGTTTTGAACACCGCCGTATCTGGCAGCTTTCCGGCGGCCAGAAACAGCGTGTCGGCCTGGCCCGCGCCCTCGCCGCCGACCCGCGCGTGCTGCTGATGGACGAACCCTTCGGCGCCCTTGATGCATTCACCCGCGAGCAGATGCAGGAGCTGCTGCTACAGGTCTGGCAGCGCACCGCCAAACCGGTGTTCCTGATTACCCACGACATCGAAGAAGCAGTGTTTCTCGCCACTGACCTGATTCTGTTGGCACCGAATCCTGGGCAGATCGTCGAGCGCCTGCACCTGGATTTCGGTCAGCGCTACGCCGCCGGTGAATCGGCACGGGCGATCAAATCCGACCCGCGTTTTATCGAGACCCGCGAGCACGTGCTGAGCAAAGTGTTCTCGCAACGCAGCGCCGTTCAACGGCAGGAGCGCGCATGAGCAGTTACGACGTTTCCGCCCCGGTAGCAAAAGCTTCGTCGGTGGTGATTCCGGTGCGGCGCAGCCTCAACACCCGCTGCATCAGCCTGCTGACACTGTTCGCCTTGCTGGTGATCTGGTGGGCCGTGACCGCCAGCGGTTTGATCGAACCGCTGTTCCTGCCACCACCGTCCGCCGTGCTGCAAAAAGGCTGGTTGCTCGCGACCACCGGTTACATGGATTCGACCCTGTGGCAGCACCTGGGCGCGAGCCTGAGCCGCATTGGCCTGGGCCTTGGTTTTGCGATTCTGACCGCGGTGCCGGTGGGCATCGCCATCGGTGCCAACCGTATTGCCCGTGGTGTGCTAGATCCGCTGATCGAGTTCTACCGGCCGATTCCGCCATTGGCTTATCTGCCGCTGATCGTGATCTGGTGCGGCATCGGCGAGTTGTCGAAAGTGCTGCTGATCTACCTGGCGATTTTCGCGCCGATCGCCATCGCTACCGCGACCGGCGTGCGCACCGTTGACCCGGCTAAATTGCGCGCCGCGCAGTCGCTCGGTGCCACTCGCGCACAGCTGATTCGTCATGTGATTTTGCCCAGCGCGTTGCCGGATATTCTCACAGGTGTGCGCATTGGTCTCGGCGTCGGCTGGTCGACCCTGGTCGCCGCCGAGCTGATCGCCGCCACCAGCGGCTTGGGCTTCATGGTGCAATCGGCCGCGCAGTTCCTGGTCACCGATGTGGTGGTGCTGGGGATCCTGGTGATCGCCCTGATCGCCTTCGCCATGGAAATGGGCCTGCGTGCCCTGCAGCGCAAACTGGTGCCGTGGCACGGCCAAACCCACTGAATACTTGCCATCCAAAACCTGTGGGAGCGGGCTTGCTCGCGAATGCGGTGTATCAGTCACAGAAATGTCTTCTGACACACCGCATTCGTCGGAACGCCGCCCGGAGCAAGCCCGCTCCCACCAAAAGCTCAAAACCCGAATTCCAGAGACCCACCATGAGCAGCCTGACCATCACCCCATTAAGCTCGGCCCTCGGCGCGCAGATCAGCGGCGTCGACGTCAGCCAGCCGTTGAACCCGGAACAGCGCGACGCCATCGAGCAGGCGCTGCTCAAGTATCAAGTGCTGTTTTTTCGCGACCAGCCGATCGAACCGTCGCAACAGGCGCGTTTCGCCGCGTACTTCGGCGACCTGCACATTCACCCGATCTACCCGAACGTGCCGGAGCAGCCCGAAGTGCTGATCCTCGACACCGCCGTCACCGACGTGCGCGACAACGCGATCTGGCACACCGACGTGACCTTCCTGCCGACCCCGGCGATGGGCGCGGTGCTCAGCGCCAAGCTGCTGCCCGAGTTTGGCGGCGACACCCTGTGGGCCAGCGGGATTGCCGCGTATGAAGCGCTGTCGGCACCGATGAAAAACCTGCTCGAAGGGCTGACCGCGACTCACGATTTCACCCGCTCTTTCCCGTTGGAACGTTACGGCAATACGCCGCAAGCACTGGCCCAGTGGGAAGAGGCGCGACGCAAGAACCCACCGTTGTCACACCCGGTAATCCGTACCCATCCGGTCAGTGGACGGCGCTCATTGTTCGTCAACGAAGGCTTCACCTCGAAGATCAACGAATTGTCGGACACCGAGAGCGAAGCGATTCTGAAATTCCTGTTCGCTCATGCGACCCGACCGGAATTCACCATTCGCTGGCGCTGGCAGAAGGACGATATTGCGTTCTGGGACAACCGCGTGACCCAGCATTACGCGGTGGATGATTACCGTCCGGCACGACGGGTGATGCAACGGGCTACGGTGTTGGGGGATGTGCCGTTTTTTCGCTGAGCGTTGAAGGCCAGAGCAGAATCAAAAGCCCCTCACCCTAACCCTCTCCCGGAGGGAGAGGGGACTGATTGGGGGATGCATCAGAAGTATGCCAACCTGATCAATCTGTGCTGAATCCATAATCGACCCGGTTTCTCAGGTCGATTTATGACGCAAGACACCTCGGTCGGCTCCCTCTCCCTCCGGGAGAGGGCTGGGGTGAGGGTGACTCACTCCGCCGTCGAAGGCTTCTCCCAAAGATTGATCCCGCCCTCTTGGGCAAACCGGTCGATCTCCGCCAGTTCCTCGGCACTGAAACTCAGGTTTTTCAACGCCCCGACGTTCTCGATGATCTGCTCCGGCCGGCTCGCGCCAATCAGCGCCGAGGTCACGCGTGGATCACGCAGGGTCCAGGCCAGTGCCAGTTGCGCCAGGCTCTGACCGCGACGCTTGGCGATCTCGTTCAATGCGCGAACATGCGCAATGTTGGCCTCGGACAGGTGCGAAGCCTGCAGCGAACCACCGCCCGGACGATTGACCCGCGCATCCGCCGGCACGCCGTTGAGGTATTTGTCGGTCAGCAGACCTTGCGCCAACGGCGTGAAGGCGATGACGCCAGTACCGAGTTCTTCGGTGGTGTCGAGCAGGTCTTTTTCCACCCAGCGATTGAGCAGGTTGTACGCCGGCTGATGAATCAGCAGCGGTACTTTCCATTCCTTGAGCAGCGCAGCGATCTCGCGGGTTTTCACCCCGGAGTACGACGAGATACCGATGTACAACGCCTTGCCCTGCTGCACGGCGGTGGCGAGGGCGCTGGCGGTTTCTTCCAGCGGGGTGTCCGGGTCGAAGCGGTGCGAATAGAAGATATCCACATAGTCCAGACCGAGGCGCTGCAGACTCTGATCGAGACTGGCCAGCACGTATTTGCGCGAACCGCCGCCCTGACCGTACGGGCCGGGCCACATGTCCCAACCGGCCTTGCTGGAGATGATCAGCTCGTCGCGGTAGTGCTTGAAGTCTTCGCGCAGCAGGCGACCGAAATTGATCTCGGCGCTGCCGTACGGCGGGCCGTAGTTGTTGGCCAGGTCGAAGTGGTTGATCCCCAGGTCGAACGCGGTGCGCAGCAAGGCGCGCTGGGTGTCGATCGGCGTGCTGTCGCCGAAGTTGTGCCACAGGCCCAGCGACAGCGCCGGCAGTACCAGACCACTGCGGCCGACGCGGCGGTAAGGGATGGAGTCGTAGCGGTTTTCGGCAGCGGTGTAAGTCATCGAATCCTCTCTTGTTTGATTGCCAGCAAATTGAGGGTGAATCCCAAACCTGTGGCGAGGGAGCTTGCTCCCGCTCGGTTGCGCAGCAACCGCAAACCCATCCAGCGCGCTATGCCTGTCTGAATGCGATGGCAGGTTTTGGGTCTGCTTCGCAGACCTGCGGGAGCAAGCTCCCTCGCCACAAAAGTGCTCTACACAAATTTGTTTATGGGTCGGGCCAGGCCCAGGTTTTCGCGCAAGGTTCGGCCCTCATACTCGGTTCTGAACAGCCCACGGCGCTGCAGTTCCGGGACCACGCCATCAGCGAAGTCTTCGAGTCCGCCCGGCAGGTGCGGCACCAGCACGTTGAAGCCATCCGCCGCGCCCTGCTCGAACCACTCCTGCAAGCGGTCGGCGATCTGCGCCGGCGTGCCCACCAGGCTGTAATGCCCGCGCCCACCGGCAATCCTGCGGCCCAATTCGGCGAGGGTCAGATGCTCCCGCCCTGCCAGTTCAGTCAGCAATTTCTGCCGGCTCTGCTGGCCGCTGTCGGTCAGCGGCAACGCCGGCAGCGGTCCGTCCAGCGGGTACTTCGACAAGTCGAAGTTGCCCAGCATACGCCCAAGCAACGCCACGCCAACCTCCGGTTCGACCAATTGCTGAAACGTTTCACATTTTTCCTGCGCTTCGGCTTCTGTCTGCCCGACGACGACAAACACCCCCGGCATGATTTTCAGCGAATCGGCGCTGCGCCCGTACTTGGCCAAGCGGCCCTTGAGGTCGGCGTAGAACGCCTGCGCGCCGGCCAGCGAAGTCTGCGCGGTGAACACCACTTCGGCGGTCTGCGCCGCCAATTCACGCCCGGTTTCGGACGAGCCTGCCTGCACGATCACCGGTTGTCCCTGCGGCGAACGCGCCACGTTCAGCGGGCCTTTCACCCGAAAATGCTCACCGACGTGATCCAGCACATGCAATTTCGACGGGTCGTAATACGCGCCACTGGCCTTGTCGCGGACAAAAGCATCGTCCTCCCAACTGTCCCACAGCCCGGTGACCACCTGATGAAACTCGCGGGCGCGGCTGTAGCGTTCGGCGTGGCCGATGTGCTCGTCGCGACCGAAATTCAGCGCCTCGGCGGCGTTGTCCGAGGTCACCAGATTCCACCCGGCGCGGCCACCCGACAGATGATCGAGCGAAGCGAATTTACGCGCCACGTGGTACGGCTCGTTGTAGCTGGTGGTCGCCGTGGCGATCAGGCCGATGTGCTCGGTCACCGCACTCAGGGCCGAGAGCAAGGTCAGCGGTTCGAAGTGATCCGAGCGCGCCATGCGGCTGGCGATGTCCTGGGTCGGCGCGGCCACACTGTCGGCGACGAACAGCGTGTCGAACTTCGCCGCCTCGGCAATCTGCGCCAGACGCTTGTAGTGGGCGAAATCCAACCCGGCATTCGCCGGAACCTGCGGGTGACGCCACGCGGCGACGTGGTGCCCGGTGACCATGAGAAAGGCGCCGAGTTTCAGCTGTCTGCTCATCTCAGAAATCCTTGCGCAGTTGCACGCCGAAGTAGCGCTCGTCATCCCGTGGCACGGCGCGGTAGATGTAGTTGCCGCCGCTGGCCAGCAGCGGCGAGTAGGATTTGTCGGCGAGGTTCTTGCCCAGCAGCGCCACGCGCCAGCCGTTGCTGTAATCGGCCAGCGCCACACTGGCGTTCCAGATGCCGTAGGCGCCCTGCTTGGTATCGGCGTTCTGGCTGATGTCGTACTGCACTTCGCTCTGCCAGCTGTAGTCGGTGCCGAGCTCGATATCCAGACCGTTTTCCAGCGGGATGGTGTAGTCGGCACGCACGTAGCTTTTCCAGTCCGGACTGAACGGCAACGGTTTGCCATTGACGTTGCACGAGGCCGCCGCGCCCGCCGGGCAGCTGAATTGGTCGATGCGTGCGCGGGTGTAGGCCAGCGCCCCGGAGAACTTCAGTTGCTGGGTCGCCTGCAAGGCGTAATCGAGTTCGACGCCTTCGGTGCTGACGCTGCCGGCGTTGATCAGGCGCGTCACCACTTGCCCGGCGACGGTGTCGAAAAAGTTCGCCTGATAGTTGTCGTAATCGCTATGGAACACGGCGAGGTTGGTGGTCAGCCGGTTGTTCCAACTGGTGGCCTTGATCCCCGCCTCCCAGGTGTTCGAGGTTTCCGGCTTCAGCGCTTCGGTGTCACGCGGCTGCATGTTGAAGAACACGTTGTAGGCCGGGCCTTTGTAGCCGCGCGAGTAGGTCAGGTACGTGGTGACCGCAGCGCTCAGGTCGTACTGCACGCCGAGGCGGCCGGACCAGCCGTCCTCGTCCACCGAACCGGAACTGCTGGTGGCCGGCTGGATGCCGCTGACCGTGGTCGCCGAGGTCGAGACACGACGGTGATCGTATTCCAGATCATCGTGGGTGTAGCGCAGGCCGGCGATGCCGCGGAAAGCCGAGGTGAAGTTCAGCGTGGTCTCACCGAACGCGGCGTAGCTGTCGCTGGTGGTGCTGTAGTCAGCCACGCCACGGTTGACGCTGGTCGGCGTCGTCAGGGTGCGCTGGTAGGTCTCGTCATCCTTGCCGTGCATGTAGAACAGGCCGCCGACGTATTCAAGGAACTCACCTTTTGGCGAGGCCAGGCGCAGCTCCTGCGAGTACTGATCGAAGGCCAGATCGCCCTTGTCGGCGGTGCCGGGGAACGCGGTGGTGATCGTGCTCAGCCGATCGCCGTCCTGATATTGCGTGTTGTCCCAGCCGCGCCACGCGGTGATCGACGTCAGGGTGTAATCGCCCAGTTGCCAGTCGAGCTGACCGGACAGGCCTTTGTTGGTGTCCTCGACGTGGGTGCGGGTATCGGTGTTGATATCGCGGTTGTGGTTGCTCGCATAGACCGGGCTCAGCGCGTTGGCGAAGGCCGGGGTCAACGACTTGCTGACGACGCCGTTGGGACCGTCGTCGTGGGACTGCATGTAGTCGGCGATCAGGGTGAAGGTGACGTCGTCATTCGGGGTGAATTCGAGCTTGCCGCGCACGCCGCGATGGTTGTAGCCGTTGACCTCCTGGCCGTTGTATTTGTTGTCGACGTTGCCGTCGTAGCTGCTGACCAGGGTGCTGATCGAGCCCTTCAACGTATCCGGAATCAGGCTGCCGCCAATGCCGAAGCGGGTGCGGCTTTCGTTGCCGCTGTAGTACGACTGATCGATGTAGCCGTGGGTCTCGTTGGTCGGCGCCTTGCTGGTGATGTTGAGCACACCGGCCGAGGCATTCTTGCCGAACAAGGTGCCCTGCGGGCCACGCAGCACTTCGACGCGCTCCAGATCCAGCAGGTCGAGAGTCGATTGACCGGGACGGGCGTAGACCACGCCGTCGATCACCGTGGCCACCGTTGGCTCGACGCCGGGCGAGGTGGAAATCGTGCCGACGCCACGCACGAACAACGAGGTGTCCTTGTTCGACGCACCGGTACGGAAATTCAGCGACGGCACTTGCTGGACGATGCTCCCCACGCCATTGCGGTTGTCGCGCTCCAGTTGTTCGCCGTCGATCACCGAAACCGCCACCGGCACCTTCTGCAGCGACTCTTCGCGGCGGGTGGCGGTGACCGTGACGGACTTGAGGGTCGGCTCTTGATCGCTGCTGTCAGCGGCAAAAGCATTGGTCAGCGGCAACGCCGCCAGCCCGGTAAGGATCCAGCCAGCGGCGCGAATCGATTGCGCCAGTTTGTGTGTCGCCCCAGGAATGTTGTGCATGTTTGCCCGCTCGAAATTGGCCCTGAACCGCTGCCGTTCTGCGACGACAGCGCCTGAATCGGTGTCTTGGGCATTCGCTCGAGCGAGTAGCAGACAATGCGCTTTGTTAGCGCTAACATCGCCAGTATCGGCAAGCTCGGCATAGAGCGTCCAATACTGAAAAATTACTTTTATATGCGTTTTGGTTTTTAAGAAGGATCAAGCCTTGAGCCAGGAAAAGCCCCGCAAACGCCGTGGCGCCGGACGCGTGACCCTCAATGCGGTAGCGCGCGAGGCCGGGGTGTCGGCGATTACCGTGTCGCGCTATTTCAATCAGCCGGAAACCGTCTCGCCGGAGCGCCGCGAGCGGATTGCGGCGGTGGTCGCCGAGTTGGGTTACGTGCCGAACCTGGTGGCCGGCGGGCTGGCCTCGGCGCGGGGCAAAATCGTCGGCATGGTGATGCCGAACATCTCAGGGCCGATCTTTGCCAACACCATCCAGGGCTTCAGCGACACCCTCAGCCACCACGGTTATCAACTGCTGCTGGCGTCGAGTTACTTCAGTACCGACCAGGAAGAAAACGCCGTGCGCGCATTTCTCGGCTGGTCGCCGGCGGCGCTGGTGTTGACCAGCCACTTCCACAGTTCGGGCACGGAAAAGATGATCGCCGAGGCAGACATTCCGGTGATCGAGACCTGGGATTACCAGCCGGATCGCGAGCCGATGCAGATCGGCTTCTCGCACTACGAAGTCGGCGTCACGGCTGCACAATATCTCCACGGCAAAGGCTATCGCCGCATCGCCTTCGTGCAAAACAGTGCCCCCGGCGACCTCAGCGCACTGGAACGCCGCGATGGTTACGCCGCCACCGTGCGCGAGTTCGGACTGCAGCCGTGGGTGTTCGCCCCGGACGCCGACCGCGCGCCGTTCGAAGCCGGCAAGCAAGCGATGGAAGCACTGATGAACGCTTCACCCCGCCCCGACGCCATCATCTTCGCCAACGACAACCTCGCCGCCGGCGGCCTGCTCGCCGGGCAACGCGCCGGCCTGAAGATCCCCGAAGACTGCGCCGTGCTCGGCTTCGGCGATTACCCGTTCGCCGAAATGCTCCTGCCGAGCCTGAGCACGATCAAACCACCGGCACTGGAGATCGGCGTGCTGGCGGCAACGCGGGTATTGGAAAGTCTTGGGGTGTTGCCGAGCGATGAGGTGCAGCGGCTGAATCTGTTGCAGTGCAAGGTGATTGAGCGCGAGAGCACCTGACCAAAATGGCCTAGGCTGGATTGGCTATGCTCCAAGTAACACCGAGGTGGCCCCTTCGCGAGCAAGCCCGCTCCCACAGGATTTTGGTTGTACACAGAATCTGTGAATGACCGAGATCACTGTGGGAGCGGGCTTGCCCGCGAAGGCGTCCGATCAAGCACCGCATGACCCGCAGGCACGCCTATGCACACCGCCATCATCATCTTCTTCGGCCTGGTCCTGCTCGCCCTGATGCTCTACATCGGCGAGCGCGTTGGCTTCAGCCGACAAACGTTGGCCTACAGTTTCGCCGCGCTGTGGCTGGCGTTGACGGTGATCAATGGTGCGGTGGGGGTGGTGCATGCCGGGCAGCCGCTGGGGTCGGAAATCGCGGTAGGCAGTGCAGTGTTCGGGGTGCCGATGGCGGCGATGGTGTTGTTCATGGTGCTGAGCGCCGAGTCGTGAAACGTCCCGGCGCTCAGTTGCCGATCAACGCACCAGGTGCAGGAACTGCATGTGGCGTTCGTACTGGTCGAGGATGTCGTTGATGATCTGCTCTTTGGTGTAGCCGACCAGATCGTAGTCCTGACTGCCCTCGCTCAAGTGCACTTCAGCGCGGTAATAGCGGCGGTTGTTGAGCTGCTTGGAACCCATGCCGCCCCGGGCGAACGACGGCGTGAAATAGCCGCGCATCTGCACCTGGTAGATGAACGGATGCTGCTCGCCGTGGCCGATTTCCAGGCTGATGTTGTCGTGCGCCGGATCCGGCTGGGTGACCACGTTCAGGCCCTTCTCGACGAATACCGCCGTCACTTCTTCGATCGCCGGACGCACCGTGGTGTCCAT
Source organism: Pseudomonas sp. 13B_3.2_Bac1 (assembly GCF_025466205.1). NCBI lineage: Bacteria > Pseudomonadati > Pseudomonadota > Gammaproteobacteria > Pseudomonadales > Pseudomonadaceae > Pseudomonas > Pseudomonas sp. 13B_3.2_Bac1. The sequence continues at coordinate 28,747 of NZ_JANLOG010000149.1, read as the reverse complement.
GAAGCGGTACACCTCGTCGCGCGACGGGAAGTGCACCGCCTGACTCAGACGCTGGCGCCAGCCACCCTTGCCACGCCGCGAACCGGAGACCGGTGCCAGCGAATGCAACTGCGCGATCTGCTTCTGCGATTCCAGATAGAAAGCCTTGTGCAGCCCCCACATCATAAGCAACAGAATCAGCGAGAACGGCAGCGAGGTCAGCACCACCGCTGACTTCAGCGCATCAATACTGCCGGAGAACAGCAGCGCACTGGTGATCAGCGCGGTCATCGCGCCCCAGAACACCCGCAGCCACTTAGGCCCGTCTTCATCCGGGTTGCCGCCCTTGGCCGACAGGGTCGAGAGCACCACGGTGCCGGAATCAGCGGAAGTGACGAAAAACACGAAGCTGATGAACACCGTCACCGCGATGACGGTCTTGCTCCACGGGTAGGTTTCCAGCAGCAGGTAGAGGGTCATCGACGGGTTGTCGATGGCCGACATACCCAGCGCCGACATGCCGTGGTTGAGCACCTGATCGATGGCGCTGTTGCCGAAGATCGACATCCACGCCAGAGTGAAGCCGAGCGGAATCAACAGCACGCCGAAGACGAATTCACGGATGGTCCGACCACGGGAAATCCGTGCGATGAACAGGCCCACGAACGGCGACCATGCGATCCACCAGGCCCAGTAGAACACCGTCCAGCCACCGAGCCAGTCGCTTGGTTTGTCGTAGGCGTAGAGGTCGAAACTCTTCATCGGCAACGCGCCGAGGTAATCGCCGAGGTTCTGGATCAGGGTGTTGAGCAGGTGCTGGGTAGGGCCGGCGAACAACACGAACAGCAGCAGCGCACAGGCCAGCAGCATGTTGATGTCGGACATCACCCGCACACCTTTATCCACACCCGACACGGCGACGATGATCGCCGCGCCCATCATCAGCGTGATCAGGCCGACCTGAATCCACTGGGTGTGAGCGATGCCGAACAGGTAGTCCAGACCGGAGTTGAGGTGCAGCACGCCGAAGCCCATGTCGGCACCCAGACCGAACACCGTGGCGATGATGCCGAAGCCGTCCACCGCGTAACCGATGGGGCCGTTGATGCGCTTGCCGATCAGCGGATACAGCGCCGAACGCAAGGCCAGCGGCAGGTTATGTCGGTAGGCGAAATAGGCCAGCGCCATGCCGACGAAGGCAAACACGCCCCAGCCGTGCAGGCCCCAGTGCAGAAACAGAATCTGCATCGCCTGCCGCGCCGCGTCCGCCGTGCCGGCCTCACCTTGTGGCGGCTGGAGCATATGCGTCAGCGGTTCAGAGACACAAAAGAAAAACAGCGTGATGCTGATCCCGGCGGCAAACAGCATGCCGGCCCAGGACAGGTAACTGAACTCGGGTTCGTCGTGGTCGGCACCGAGTTTGATCTTGCCGTAGCCCGATAACGCGGTGACCACCACGAAGACCAGATACAGCGTCATCGCGAGCATGTAGTACCAGCCGACCGTGTTGGCCGCCCAGTTTTGCGCTTGCAGCAGCCAGGCACCGGCCTGCTCCGGCATGGCGATGACAACCAGACCAAACAGCAGAATGACCGTCGCGGCGAAGTAGAACACCGGCGGATTCATGCGTACCAGACCGCTGGCGGGGGTAGACGATGCACTCATGAAACGTGCACCTCGAGGGGTTGAAACGTGGCTGAAATGATCGGACTCAGCAAAGGCAAGCCTCCTGTTGTGAGCGGGCAGCGAACCACCGGTTTAACTTGAATGAACGTTCAAGTTAAACATGGATAGGGCGCTAAGGACTAATCGCAGGGCCAGGCGGTAGTTTTCCTACAGTAGCCCAAGGAGGGGTATGACGCGGGTTTGAGGGGATTCGTTCAATGGAGAATTGGCTGAATGCCATCAACCTGAATTGATGGGCAAATTGTGGCGAGGGAGCTTGCTCCCGCTGGACTGCGCAGCAGTCCCAATCCGGCGTCAGTCGCAATTGGGAGTCCTGCGGCCTCCAGCGGGAGCAAGCTCCCTCGCCACAAACGAACTGGAAATCTTACTTCTGCGTGCCGTCATCATGCTGCAGATTGGCCTGCGTCAGGTTGCTCCCCGCCGGCACGCTGCGCGTCAGCCAGACGTTACCGCCAATGGTCGAACCCTGGCCGATGGTGATCCGCCCGAGAATCGTCGCCCCGGCATAAATCACCACGTCGTCCTCGACAATCGGGTGCCGTGGATGGCCCTTCTGCAACTGCCCGTCTTCATCCGCCGGGAAACGCTTGGCCCCGAGGGTCACAGCCTGATAGATCCGCACCCGCTCGCCGATGATCGCGGTCTCGCCGATCACCACACCGGTACCGTGGTCGATGAAGAAACTGCGGCCGATCTGCGCACCCGGATGGATATCGATACCGGTGGCCGAGTGCGCAATCTCCGCGCTGATCCGCGCCAGCAACGGCAGCCCGGCGCGATACAAATGGTGCGCCAGACGATGGTGAATCACCGCCAGAATCCCCGGATAGCAGAGCAGCACTTCATCGACGCTGCGCGCTGCCGGATCACCGTGATAGGCGGCCAGCACGTCGGTGTCGAGCAGGCTGCGCAGGCCCGGCAAGGCCAGCGCGAAATCCTGAATGATGCGGATCGCCTGAGCTTCGACGTCAGCGTCACCTTGAGCGCTGTGCCGGGCGACATAACGCAACTCCAGCCGCGCTTGCCCCAGCAACGCATTCAGGGCTGCATCGAGGGTATGCCCGACATAGAAGTCCTCACTCTCCTCACGCAGGTCCACCGGCCCCAGCCGCATCGGGAACAACGCACCACACAGCGCCTCGAGAATCTCGGCCATCGCGGCGCGAGACGGTAACTCACGGCCACCCTGCTCGCCGCTGGCCCGGCCATTCTGGGTACGCCACTGATCCCGCGCGGTACGCAGTTGGCTGACGATGGTCTGCAATTGCCAATGGCTGGAACGCTCGCTCACGGTAAAGACTCCTCACGGGCGGCCGGACGGTCGGGCCGCGTCAACGGCGACTACTTTACGGCATGCCAACGAAGGCGAATTAAGAACCGATAGTGCTGGGTTAAGCACATTTGGCTATAAGCGATTCACGGTTGCCCCGGTAAAACGGCGTGCCTATAGTCCTGTCATCTTTCTCCGCCAGTACGGGCTCATGATCAAACAACAGCTGGATCGCTTTAACCGTCTCGACCTGCTCGGCCAACCCACGCCGCTGGAAAAACTCGAACGCCTGTCCGCCTGGCTGGGCCGCGATGTGTACATCAAACGCGATGACCTGACGCCGCTGGCCATGGGCGGCAACAAGCTGCGCAAACTCGAATACCTCGCCGCCGATGCCCTCGCTCAGGGCGCCGACACGCTGATCACCGCCGGCGCCCTGCAATCGAACCACGTGCGCCAGACCGCCGCGCTGGCGGCCAAACTCGGCCTGGGTTGCGTGGCGCTGCTGGAAAATCCGCTGGGCACCGACGACAGCAACTACACCGGCAACGGCAACCGCCTGCTGCTGGATCTGTTCGACACCAAGGTCGAGCTGGTGGACAACCTCGACAACGCCGACGAACAACTCGCCGCCCTCGCCGTGCGCCTGCGCAGCAATGGCAAGAAGCCGTATCTGGTGCCGATCGGTGGCTCGAATGCTCTCGGTGCATTGGGCTACGTGCGTGCCGGTCTGGAACTGGCCGAGCAGATCAAGGACACCGGCCTCGATTTCGCCGCCGTGGTGCTGGCCTCGGGCAGCGCCGGAACCCACAGCGGTCTGGCATTGGCCTTGAGCGAAGCACTGCCGAAATTGCCAGTGATCGGCGTGACCGTATCGCGCACTGAGGAAGATCAGCGACCAAAAGTGCAGGGTCTGGCCGAACGCACGGCAGACCTGCTGGGCGTGAAATTGCCGGAGAGCTTCAAGGTCGAGTTGTGGGACGAATACTTCGGCCCGCGTTACGGCGAGCCGAATGCCGGGACACTGGCGGCGGTGAAACTGTTGGCCAGTCAGGACGCGGTGCTGCTCGACCCGGTGTACACCGGCAAGGCCATGGCCGGGTTGCTCGACGGGATCGGCCGCCAGCGTTTCGACGATGGCCCGATCATCTTCCTGCACACCGGTGGGGCGCCGGCGTTGTTTGCCTACAAGGACGCTTTGAGCGGTTGAAGCGCCTTTGTGGCGAGGGAGCTTGCTCCCGCTGGGGCGCGCAGCGCCCCCAAACTTGCTTCCCCATTTTCAGTTGAACACTGGCGGAAGGTATTGCGACTGCTGCGCAGTCGGGCGGGAGCAAGCTCCCTCGCCACAGGTAGATGCCACATATTCCATATACGAATATCAAATTAGATATTAAGTATTTTCAAGTCTAAAGCAGACATCTTATAGTCTCGCCGCAGGCGAATTTCGGGCAAGACGCATAAGCTGCTTTAGGGCACGATAACGCAGTCGTTCAAATCCCGAATTCGCCAACTTTCCTTAAGCGTCTTCCATAAGAAAACACAGGGGCTTGTCATGAATTTTTCCGCACTACGTCGCAATCTGCTGGTAGGTTCGCTGGGCCTTGCACTGAGCGCCGGCCTGATCGGCCAGGCAACCGCCGGTGAGCAACTGCAACAGATCAAGGACAAGGGCGTTATCAACGTCGGCCTGGAAGGCACTTACCCACCGTTCAGCTTCGTTGACGCCGACGGCAAGCTGTCCGGTTTCGAAGTCGAGCTTTCCGAAGCCCTGGCGAAAAAGCTGGACGTCAAAGCCAAGATTCAGCCGACCAAGTGGGACGGCATTCTCGCAGCGCTGGAATCCAAGCGTCTGGACATCGTGGTCAACCAGGTGACTATCTCCGACGAGCGCAAGAAGAAGTATGACTTCTCCGAGCCGTACACCATTTCCGGGATTCAGGCGCTGGTGCTGAAGAGCAAGGAAGCCGCGCTGAACATCAAGACTGCTGCCGACCTGTCCGGCAAGAAAGTCGGTGTCGGCCTGGGCACCAACTACGAACAATGGGTCCGCGCCAATGTGCCGGGCGCTGACGTGCGTACCTACGATGATGATCCGACCAAGTTCGCCGACCTGAACAACGGCCGCACCGACGCCATCCTGATCGACCGTCTGGCTGCGCTTGAATACGCCAAGAAAGCCCCGAAAACCGTGGCTGCCGGTCAAGCGTTCTCCCGTCAGGAATCCGGTATCGCCCTGCGCAAAGGCGAGCCTGAGCTGCTGGCTGCGGTGAACAAGGCTCTCGATGAGCTGCGTGCCGACGGTACCCTGGCGAAGATCTCGGAAAAATACTTCCAAGCTGACGTCACCAAATAATGGAAGAAGCTTTCCAACTCGCACTGGACTCTGCGCCCTTTCTGCTCAAGGGCGCGTACTACACGGTCATCCTCAGTCTGGGCGGCATGTTCTTCGGCTTGCTGCTGGGCTTCGGCCTGGCCTTGATGCGCCTGTCGCGCTTCAAACTGGTGAGCTGGATTGCCCGCATCTACGTGTCGTTCTTTCGCGGCACGCCGTTGCTGGTGCAACTGTTCGTGATCTATTACGGCTTGCCGCAATTGGGTCTGGAACTGGATCCGCTCCCGGCGGCGCTGATCGGCTTCTCGCTGAACATGGCCGCCTACGCCTGTGAAATCCTGCGGGCCGCGATCGGTTCGATCGAGCGTGGTCAGTGGGAAGCCGCTGCGAGCATCGGCATGACCCGTGCACAAACCCTGCGCCGGGCCATCCTGCCGCAAGCGATGCGCACGGCGCTGCCGCCGCTGGGCAACAGCTTCATTTCGCTGGTCAAGGACACGGCACTGGCCGCCACCATTCAGGTGCCGGAACTGTTCCGCCAGGCGCAACTGATTACCGCCCGGACTTTCGAAGTCTTCACCATGTATCTTGCCGCCGCACTGATCTACTGGATTCTGGCCACGGTGCTGTCGCACCTGCAGAACAAGTTGGAAGAGCGGGCCAATCGGCACGACCAGGAGTCCTGACCCCATGATTGTCGTGGAAAAACTGACAAAGCAGTTCAAGGGTCAAGAGGTGCTCAAAGGCATCGATCTTGAGGTGAAGGAAGGCGAGGTCGTGGCCATCATCGGCCCCAGCGGTTCGGGTAAAACCACGTTCCTGCGCTGCCTGAACTTCCTTGAACAACCCACCAGCGGCCGGATCAAGGTCGGCGATATCGAAATCGATACCAGCCGCCCGTTGAGCCAGCAGCAGAGTCTGGTGCGCAACCTGCGCCAGCACGTGGGTTTCGTGTTCCAGAACTTCAACCTGTTCCCCCACCGCACCGCACTGGAAAACGTCATCGAAGGGCCGATCGTGGTCAAGAAGATGCCGCGCGAGCAAGCCGTTGCCCTGGGCATGAAGCTGCTGGCCAAGGTCGGTCTGGCCGGCAAGGAAGATGCGTATCCGCGTCGTCTGTCCGGCGGTCAGCAACAGCGCGTGGCGATTGCCCGGGCGCTGGCGATGGAGCCGGAAGTGATCCTGTTCGACGAGCCGACCTCGGCCCTCGACCCGGAACTGGTGGGCGAAGTGCTGGCGACCATTCGCGGTCTCGCTGAAGAAAAACGCACCATGGTCATCGTCACCCACGAAATGGGTTTCGCCCGCGACGTGGCCAACCGTGTGGTGTTTTTCGACAAGGGCGTGATCGTCGAGCAAGGCGAAGCCAAGGCGTTGTTTGCCAACCCGAAAGAAGAGCGCACCCAACAGTTTCTCAGCAAGTTTCTGAATCACGCCTGAGAGCATCATTGTTTTGCATCATTAACTTCCATGGATGGAAGTTATACTTCCCCCGATTTGAAAAAAACATCTAAACCGCTCCAACCTTAAACCTGTCAAAACAATTCATATATGTTCTGCAACAGATACAACTAATCTGATGCGCGCTTGCGCGCCTGTGAAATGAACTGGATGAGCCCGCACAAAAATCGCAAAAACTCGCGAAAAACCGTAGTTCCATTCGCAATCAACGCTAGGCAGCATGCCTCATCAGCGTAGGAAGCTTCTGATTAATCCGTAATTCATGGATTAACTAAGGCGCTCTATTGACACTCTTTCCCGCACGCTCTTATCTAGTCGCCAACCGGCACCCATTAGTTGAATCAATCCGTACTCAGCCCGAACAAAAGTTCATGGCTGCATTACCGATTCATCACGCCTTTTGTTTTTTCAAGAAACGGACTTCGCCGCAAGACTTCAAGGAGAGAACCCGATGACCCGCACTTCGCCTACCCCCGAACTGGCAGCGCCGAACCTCGCATCCGCGCAGAAAAACGCCATCAACCTGGCCGCTGCCGCGCACTTGCTGATTGATGTCATGCCCTACCCCGGCATGGACGTCGGCGATCTGATCGAACTGTTCTGGAACAACTGTTACGTCGCCTCGCGGGTCCTGACCAGTGAAGACTTTGGCGCAACGGTCAGCCTGCGGGTGCCGGAGAGTTTCATCGCCAGTGGCACCGCGCGGATTCATTATCGGGTGATGCAGATCGGCCAGGGACCGGCGCTGTCGGCGGCAACCCGAGTGCAGGTCAAGCTCGACTGCCCCGGCGGCCAGCCTTCGCCGTTGTGCGGTGATGAAAATCAGCAACTCGCGCCAGTCACGTTTCCCGACACCATCCGCCGTCAGGGCGTGAACCCCAATCAGATCAAACGCGGTGTGCCCCTGACCATCGAACCCTACCTGAACATGGCCGAGGATGACGCAATCACCTTGCGCTGGGGCGACGTGCGAATGGACCTGGCACCGATCACCGCCGCCGATATCGGCCTGCCGATTCAGGTCTGGGTGCCACCGGCGGTGATCGTCGAGGGAGGTGAGGATCTGCGCCTGGACGTGACCTATTGCGTCCTCGACTGGGTGGGCAACAACTCACGCTGGGCACCACCACGAACGCTGAAGATCGGCTGTATGAACCCTTATCTGAAGGTGCCGCTGCGCCAGGAGCTGAAGACCGCTGAATCGCGCCAAGAAGAACGCTGAACCTTGTGGCGAGGGAGCTTGCTCCCGCTGGGGTGCGAAGCGCCCCCAGACCTGCGCACCGCGTTCATTCAAATGAAAGGTGGGATCAGGTTTCGCGACTGCTGCGCAGCCGAACGGGACGGTGCGAGGATTCGACAAGCGTCCTTGCCACAGACTCCAGTCACCGAAACAAAGTTGTTAACCAACCCGACCACCACCCCTTCTATACATATTCCTAAAAGTTAGTTTATTTAATATTTATACACGCTTAGGGTATATGAACCGGACCACCGGACATTCTTTCGTTCGCCGCACTTTTGCGGCGTTTTTCATGAGATGTGAGGTAGGTAGTATGGTCCGGAACACAATCACCCCAGTGCAGATCGCCAGGGCATTGCGTGCAGCCAAGGAGCGGCATTGATGTCCAGTCTGGCCGATGCAAACGTCCAGTCTGATCTGGACATCGCCCCACTGTTGTTGCCCGCGCAGGTCTTGCGCAACGACGCCCAAGCCATCAAGGCTGCCCACGAACTGGCGCAGGTTGCCCGTGTGCAGGCCGCCAAGCGCGACCGCCAGCGCAAGCTGCCATGGTCGGAAATCGAACAGTTCACCCGCAGCGGTCTGGGCAGCATTGCGATCCCGCGCGAATACGGTGGCCCACAAGTTTCATTCGTCACCCTGGCCGAGGTATTCGCGATCATTTCCGCAGCCGACCCGGCGCTGGGACAGATCCCGCAGAACCAGTTCGGCATCATCAACCTGGTACTCGGCAGCGCCACCGAGGCGCAGAAAAAGCAGCTGTTCCAGAGTGTTCTGGAAGGCTGGCGCATCGGCAATGCCGGCCCTGAGCGCGGCACCAAAAATACTCTGGAATTGAAAGCCCGCATCACCGCCGACGGCGATGACTACGTGATCAACGGCCAGAAGTTCTATTCCACCGGCGCGCTGTTCGCGCACTGGGTGGCGGTCAAGGCGCTCAATGACGACGGCAAGCAAGTGTTGGCCTTCGTCCGCCGTGGCACCCCGGGTCTGCGCATCGTTGATGACTGGTCGGGCTTCGGTCAGCGCACCACCGCCAGCGGCACGATTCTGCTGAATAACGTGCGCGTCGAGTCGAGCCTGGTCGTCGACAACTGGAAGATCAACGAGAAGCCGAATACCCAAGGCGCCGTGTCGCAGCTGATTCAGGCGGCCATCGACGCCGGCATCGCCCGTGGCGCGATCGACGACGCCATCGAATTCGTCAAAACCCGCGCGCGGCCATGGATCGACGCCAAGGTCGAACGCGCCAGCGATGACCTCTACGTGATCGCCGACATCGGCAAACTGAAAATCGAACTGCACGCCGCTGAAGCGTTGCTGCGCAAGGCCGGGCACGTGCTGGATCAGGTGCACGCTGCACCGCTCACCGCCGAGTCCGCCGCCCGCGCTTCAATTGCGGTGGCAGAAGCCAAAGTGCTGACTACAGAGATTTCCTTGCTCGCCAGCGAGAAGCTTTTCGAACTGGCCGGCAGCCGCGCCACCCTCGCCGAATTCAACCTCGACCGTCACTGGCGCAACGCCCGGGTGCACACCCTCCACGACCCGGTGCGCTGGAAGTATCACGCGGTCGGCGCCTATCGCCTGAACGGTACTTTGCCGGCTCGCCATTCCTGGATTTAACGACCGCACACTTTTGACCAGATCTCTGGAGAAACACATGACTTATTCTCATCACGTCGCGGTCATCACCAGCGATGAGCAAGCCCTGATCGTCGCCAGCGACCTGGCCGAAGATTTCAAACGCGACAGTGCCGTGCGCGACCGTGAACGCCGCCTGCCACTGCCGGAACTCGACGTGTTTTCCCGCTCCGGCCTCTGGGGCATCAGCGTGCCCAAGGAATACGGCGGCGCCGGTGTGTCCAACGTGACCCTGGCCAAAGTCATCGCCCTGATCGCTCAGGCCGACGGCTCCCTCGGACAGATTCCGCAGAACCATTTCTACGCCCTCGAAGTGCTGCGCGTTAACGGCAGCCACGAGCAGAAGCAACGGCTGTACGCCGAGGTGCTGGCCGGTCAACGTTTCGGCAACGCCCTGGCGGAACTGGGCACCAAAACCGCTCACGACCGCGTCACCAGCCTCAAGCGTGACGGCGACGGCTATCGCATCAACGGTCGCAAGTTTTATGCGACCGGCGCGATCTACGCGCAGCGCATCCCGACTTCCGTCGTCGATGAAAACGGCGTGCAGCAACTGGCTTTCGTCCCGCGTGACAGCCAAGGCCTGACGGTGATCGACGACTGGAGCGGCTTCGGCCAGCGCACCACCGGCAGCGGTTCGGTGGTGTTCGAAGACGTCTATGTCGCTGCCGAGGACGTGATCCCGTTCCAGAGCGCTTTCGAGCGCCCGACCACGGTCGGCCCGCTGGCGCAGATTCTTCACGCCGCCATCGATACCGGCATCGCCCGCGCTGCTTATGAAGATGCCCTGCACTTCGTGCGCAGCAAGACCCGGCCGTGGATCGACTCCGGCAACGACAAGGCCACCGAAGACCCGCTGACCCTGAAGAGTTTCGGCCACTTGAGCATTCGTCTGCACGCCACCGAAGCGCTGCTTGAGCGCTCTGGCGAATTCCTCGACAAGGCCCAGGCCGAGACCAACGCCGAAACCGTCGCCGCCGCGTCGATTGCCGTCGCCGAAGCACGGGCGATCAGCACTGAAATCTCGCTCGCCGCCGGCAGCACCCTGTTCGAACTGGCAGGCAGTCAGGCGACCCTGATCGAACACGGCCTCGACCGCCACTGGCGCAACGCCCGGGTGCACACCCTGCACGACCCGGTGCGCTGGAAGTATCACGCGGTGGGCAATTACTACCTCAACGATGAAAACCCTCCGCTGCGAGGGACGATCTGATGAGCACCGCGAAAAAGAAGATCCTGCTCAACGCGTTCAACATGAACTGCATCGGCCACATCAACCACGGGTTGTGGACGCATCCACGCGATACCTCGACGCGCTACAACACGCTCGAATACTGGACCGAACTGGCGCAGTTGCTGGAGCGCGGCTTGTTCGACGGGCTGTTCATCGCCGACATCGTCGGCGTGTATGACGTCTACCAGAACTCGGTGGACGTCACGCTCAAAGAGTCGATCCAGTTGCCGGTCAACGACCCGCTGCTGCTGGTGTCGGCGATGGCCGCCGTGACGAAAAACCTCGGCTTCGGCCTGACCGCCAACCTCACCTACGAACCGCCCTATCTGTTCGCCCGTCGCATGTCGTCGCTCGACCACCTGAGCCGCGGTCGGGTCGGCTGGAACATCGTCACCGGTTACCTCGACAGCGCCGCCAAAGCCATGGGCCTGCGCGAACAGGTCGAGCATGACCGTCGTTACGATCAGGCCGACGAATACCTCGAAGTGCTCTACAAACTCTGGGAAGGCAGTTGGGAAAACGGCGCGGTGCTTAATGACCGTGAGCAGCGCATCTATGCGCAGCCGGAGAAGGTGCACAAGGTCGAACACCACGGCGAGTTCTATCAGGTCGAGGGTTATCACCTCTGCGAGCCGTCGCCGCAGCGCACACCCGTGCTGTTCCAGGCTGGCAGTTCCGATCGTGGTTTGCTGTTCGCCGGGCGTCACGCCGAGTGCGTGTTCATCAGCGGCCAGAACAAGCCATCGACCAAAGTGCAGGTAGACAAGGTCCGCGCCAGCGCCGTCGAAGCCGGACGCAATCCCGAGGACATCAAGGTGTTCATGGGCCTCAACGTGATCGTCGGCGCGACCGAAGAAGCCGCGTGGGCCAAGCACGCCGAGTACCTGAGTTATGCCAGCGCCGAGGCTGGCGTCGCGCATTTCTCAGCCTCCACCGGCATCGACTTTTCCCAGTACGAAATCGACGAACCGATCCAGTACGTCAAGAGCAATGCCATCCAGTCCGCGACCAAGAACCTGCAGAACAACGACTGGACCCGGCGCAAATTGCTCGAGCAACACGCCCTCGGTGGCCGCTACATCACCGTGGTCGGCTCGCCTGAGCAAGTGGCGGATGAACTGGAATCGTGGATCGCTGAAACGGGACTCGACGGCTTCAACCTGACGCGCATCGTGACCCCGGAAAGCTATGTCGATTTCATTGAGCTGGTGATTCCGGAGCTGCAACGGCGCGGGTCGTACAAGACCGCGTATGACAACGGCAGCTTGCGCGAGAAGTTATTCCGCGGTGAAGCGCATTTGCCTGAGCAACACACCGGTTCTTCGTACCGCCGCTAAAAGCATCGCGAGCAGGCTCACTCCTACAGGGGAACGCATTCCAAATGTAGGAGTGAGCCTGCTCGCGATGAGGCCCGACCAGACACCACAAAATTCATGCACTGACTGGAAACCACACCATGACCCAGAAATTCCTGTCCCACCCAGTCAAAGCACTGGCCCTGGCCTTCGGCCTGTTCAGCTCGGCGGTGTTCGCTGCCGACGCTCCACTGAAAATCGGCACCACCGCCGCCTTCGCCATTCCGCTGGAAGCCGCCGTCGAAGAGGCCTCCAAGCAAGGCCTGAAAGTCGAGCTGGTGGAGTTCACCGACTGGATCGCACCGAACGTCAGCCTCGCCGCCGGCGACATCGACGTGAACTACTTCCAGCACATCCCGTTCCTCGAAAATGCCAAGGCTGCCGCCGGTTTTGACCTGGTGCCGTTCGCCCCGGGGATCATCAACAACGTCGGCCTCTATTCGAAAAAATACAAAAGCTTCGACGAGTTGCCTGAAGGCGCCAGCGTCGCCATCGCCAACGACCCGATCAACAGCGGTCGCGGTCTGCAACTGCTGGCCAAGGCCGGTCTGATCACCCTGAAACCGGGGGTCGGCTACAAGGCCACCGAGGACGACATCGTCGCCAACCCGAAGAAGATCAAGATCCTGCAAGTCGAAGCCGTGCAACTGGTGCGCGCCTACGATGACGCCGATCTGGTCCAGGGCTACCCGGCCTACATCCGTCTGGCGAAGACTTTTGACGCCGGCTCCGCGTTGCTGTTCGACGGTCTCGACCACAAGGAATACGTGATTCAGTTCGTGATCCAGCCCAAAAGCAAGGACGACCCGCGCCTGATCAAATTCGTCGACATCTATCAGCACTCGCCGGCCGTTCGCGCCGCGCTGGATAAGGCCCACGGCAAGCTGTATCAGGCCGGTTGGGAAAGCTGAGCATGACCGCCGCGATCCAACGGCGACTGGATATTCCAGAGCCCAAAAATGCTGAAAAAACCGAACTGCATCCCGAGCTGAATCGCGCCCACGTGCGCTTCATCGGCCTGGGTAAAACCTACGAGGGGCGGCAAGGCCCGGTCGCGGCCCTGCAAGGCATCGATCTGGCGATCCAGCGCGGCGAGGTGTTCGGCATCATCGGTCGCAGCGGCGCCGGCAAGTCGTCGCTGATTCGCACCATCAATCGTCTGGAACAACCGACCGCGGGGCGGGTGCTGATCGATCAGGTCGACATCGGCGAGTTCGACGAAGACCGTCTGGTCGCCCTGCGCCGGCGCATCGGCATGATCTTCCAGCACTTCAACCTGATGTCGGCCAAGACCGTGTGGCAGAACGTCGAGCTGCCGCTGAAAGTCGCGGGCGTGCCGAAGGCGCAACGCGAGCAGAAGGTGCGTGAACTGCTCGAACTGGTCGGCCTGCAAGCCAAGCACAAGGCCTACCCGGCGCAGCTGTCCGGCGGGCAGAAGCAGCGCGTCGGCATCGCCCGCGCATTGGTGCATGACCCGGACATTCTGCTCTGCGACGAGGCCACTTCAGCGCTTGATCCCGAGACCACTCAGTCGATCCTCGGCCTGCTGCGCGAGATCAATCAGCGCCTGGGCCTGACGATTGTTTTGATCACGCACGAAATGGCGGTGATCCGCGAAATCTGCGACCGCGTGGTGGTACTGGAACACGGACGGATCGTCGAGCAGGGCCCCGTCTGGGAGGTGTTCGGCAATCCGCAGCACGAGGTCAGCCAGACCTTGCTCGCGCCGCTGCAACACGCCTTGCCGGAAGAACTGCAAAGCCGTCTGCATGCCCAGCCGCCCTCCCCGGGCGCAGCGGTGGTGCTGCGTTTGCAGTTCACTGGCAGTGCCGGCGACGAGCCGGATCTGGCAGCCCTGTTCGCCGCCCTCGGTGGTCGGGTGAAGTTGCTGCAGGGCGGCGTCGAACGGATTCAGGGGCACGCGCTGGGACAACTGTTGTTGGCGGTCAGCGGCTCACCCTTGAGCGCCGAACAATTGCGCGAGCGCGCCGCGCAGTGGGCACAACGGGTGGAGGTATCGGGTTATGTGGTTTGATCGTTTGCTCCAGGGTTTCATCGACACCTTCCTGATGGTCGGCGTGTCGTCGCTGATCGCCTTGCTGGTGGGGATCCCGATGGCGGTGATTCTGGTCACCAGCGACAAGGGCGGGATCTATGAAGCGCCCGTACTCAACAAAGCGTTGGGCGCGTTCGTCAACCTGTTCCGCTCGATCCCGTTTCTGATTCTGATGGTCGCGCTGATTCCGTTCACCCGGCTGATTGTCGGCACCACGTACGGTGTGTGGGCGGCGGTGGTGCCGCTGACGATTGCCGCGACGCCGTTCTTTGCGCGGATTGCCGAAGTGAGTTTGCGTGAGGTCGATCACGGTTTGATCGAGGCGGCGCAGGCCATGGGCTGCCGACGCTGGCACATCGTCTGGCATGTGCTGTTGCCTGAAGCGCTGCCGGGGATTGTTGGCGGGTTCACGATTACGCTGGTGACGATGATCAACTCGTCGGCCATGGCCGGGGCGATTGGTGCCGGCGGCCTCGGCGACATCGCTTATCGCTACGGCTATCAGCGCTTTGACAGCCAGATCATGCTGACGGTGATTGTGTTGCTGGTGGCGTTGGTGGCGGTGATTCAGTTGGGTGGGGATCGTCTGGCGCGGGGCCTGAACAAGCGCTGATTTCAGCAGGGCTCATTCGACGCTTTTGAAACCGCTTTCGCGAGCAGGCTCGCTCCCACATTTGGAATGCGTTCGCCTGTGGGAGCGAGCCTGCTCGCGAATGGCTGCGCAGCAGCCCCAGACCTGATGGCGTATATTCGGCAAATCCTCATTGCCCGCGCAGCCCTCGACCATGAAGCAAACCCCCACCGATCTGGAACAGATCACCGCCACCACCCTCGGCCACTACAACTCGGTGGCCGAAGACTTTCGAGAAGGCACCCGCGATCACGATGTCAGCCAGAACATCGACGCCTTGCTTCGCCATATCCAGGGCACGGCGCCGTTCTCCATTCTCGATTTCGGCTGTGGGCCGGGGCGTGACTTGCGCACGTTCACCCGCATGGGCCACGTTGCGGTCGGCCTCGACGGTGCAGAGCAATTCGCGCAAATGGCACGGGCAGACAGTGGCTGTGAAGTGTGGTGTCAGGACTTTCTGAAACTCGATCTGCCGGCTGAGCGCTTCGACGGGATCTTCGCCAATGCGGTGCTGTTTCATGTGCCGTTGCAGGAGTTGCCGCGAGTGCTCAAGCAGCTGCATGCCACGTTGAAACCGGGCGGGGTGTTGTTCAGTTCGAATCCGCGCGGGGATAACCGTGAGGGCTGGAACGGGCCGCGCTATGGTTCGTACCACGATCTGGAAGCGTGGCGCGGGTTGCTCACGGCAGCGGGGTTTGTCGAGCTGGAGCATTACTACCGGCCCGCGGGGTTGCCGCGCGAGCAGCAGCCTTGGCTGGCCAGCGTTTGGCGTAAATCTGCGTAGTCAATTCTGACGCCTTCGCGAGCAAGCCCGCTCCCACAGTTGGAATGCGCTCCCCTGTAGGAGTGAGCCTGCTCGCGATGAGTGCGCAGCACTCGCTTTTAAGCGTCCTCTTTCTTCGGCTCGCGAATCTTGTACCAGGCCACATACAGCGCCGGCAAAAACAGCAGCGTCAGCAACGTCGCGACTACGATCCCGCCAATCATCGCGTAAGCCATCGGCCCCCAGAACACTTCGCGGGCAATCGGGATCATGCCCATGCTCGCCGCCGCGGCGGTCAGCAGGATCGGTCGGCGGCGGTGTTCGGTCGCTTCCACCACCGCATCCCACGGCGCATAGCCCTTCTTCTCATACTCATCGATCTGCGTCACCAGAATCACCGAATTGCGAATGATGATGCCGATCAGCGCCAGAATCCCGAGGATCGCCACGAAGCCCATCGGCGTGCCGGTCGGCACCAGCGCCAGCACCACGCCGATCAGACCCAGCGGCGCGACACTCGCCACCAGGAACATCTTCTGCACGCTGTGCAGCTGGATCATCAGGAAGGTCGCCATCAAAAACAGCATCAACGGCAGCACCTTGGCGATCGGCCCCTGGGCCTTGCCGCTTTCCTCGACCGTACCGCCGGTGGCGACTTTGTAGCCGACCGGCAGCTTTTCAGCGAAGGCATCGATTGATGGCTTGAGCAGTTTCACCAGGTCGGTCGGCTGGATCTCGTCGCGCACCGAGGCCTTGATGGTGATGGTCGGCAGACGGTCGCGACGCCACACCAGCGGCTGCTCCAGCTCATACCGCACGGTGGCGAAGGCCAGCAGCGGAATCGAGGTGCCGTTGGGCGTGACGATCTGCAGGTTCTGCAGGGTTTCCGGGGTGCCGCGCTCGGAATCCACCGCGCGCCCGACCACGTTGATCAGGTAGATATCGTCATCGACCTGGGTCAGTGGCGAACCGCTGACGATGCTGTTCATCAACTTCGCCACGTCTTCCGACGACAGCCCGAGCTGACGCGCCTTGTCCTGGGCGATGTCGATACGCAGGACTTTGCCCGGTTCGTTCCAGTCGTAAATGATCTCGCCGATGTGTTCGTTCTTGTCCAGCTCGGTCGCCAGGTCGATGGCGTGCTTGCGCACCTGATCGATGTCCTTGCCGCTGACCCGGTACTGGATCGGCCGGCCCACCGGCGGGCCCATTTCCAGCGCCTGCACGTAACTGCCGATGCCGACGAAGTCCTTGTGCAGGCGCTCACGCAGGCGTTGGCTCAGAGCCTCGCGGGCTTTGAAGTCTTTGCTGACGATCACCAGTTGCGCGTAGTACGGGTTCTGCAATTGCTGGTCGAGCGGCAGGTAGAAACGGATCGCGCCCTGACCGATGTAAGTGCTCCAGCGCACGATGTCCGGGTCGCCCTTGAGCGTGGCTTCGAGCTTGTCCACGGCCTTGCGGGTTTCGTCGATCGAGGCGTTTTGCGGCAGGTTCAGATCGACGAGGATTTCCGGGCGATCGGAGGACGGGAAAAACTGGTTCTGCACAAAGCGCATGCAGAACACTGCCAGCACGAAGCACAACACGGTGATGCCGATCGCCCACCAGCGGTTACGCATCGACCACAACAAGCCGTGATTGAATGCCCGGCCAATGCGCCCCGGCTCGGCTGCGTGGGGTTTCACGTTGGTGCTGAGAATGTGCACGCCAATCACCGGTGCGAACAGCACCGCGACGATCCACGACACCAGCATCGCCACCGCGATTACCGCAAACAGGGTGAAGGTGTACTCACCGGCCGAGCTGGCGTTGAGGCCGATCGGCACAAACCCGGCGACCGTCACCAGCGTACCGGTGAGCATCGGGAACGCTGTGGAGGTGTAGGCGAACGTGGCCGCCTGCTCCTTGGTCTCGCCCATTTCCAGGCGCGTGACCATCATCTCCACGGTGATCATCGCATCGTCGACCAGCAGGCCGAGGGCGATGATCAGCGCACCGAGGGAAATCCGCTGCATGGTGATGCCGCTGTACTCCATGAACACGAAGACCATCGCCAGCACCAGCGGAATCGAGCACGCCACCACCAGCCCGGCGCGCACGCCGAGGCTGATGAAGCTGACCACCAGGACGATGATCACCGCTTCGAACAGCGCGCTGGTGAAGCCGCCGACGGCCTCTTCCACCACCACCGCCTGATCGGACACGGTGTGCACGCCGACGCCCACCGGCAGGTCGGCCGTCAGTTGATCAATGCGTGCGTGCAGCGCCTTACCGAACGCCTGCACGTTACCGCCCTTCTGCATGGCAATCGCCAGGCCGATGGCCGGTTTGCCGTCGAAGCGGAATTCCGGGGTGGCCGGGTCGACGTAACCACGGCTGATGTCGGCGACATCGGCCAGACGATAGAAGCGGTCATTGAGCTTGAGATTGACCTCGGCCAGATCCTTCTCCGAAGCGAACTGCCCCGAGGTGCGCACGGAAATCCGCTCCGGACCGGCCTCGATCACACCCGCCGGGGTCACCGCGTTCTGCGATTGCAGGCTCTGCACCACCTGGCGCTGATCGATGCCCAGCGCGGCGAGTTTGCGCGTGGAGAAGTTCAGGTAGATCACTTCGTCCTGCTGGCCGACCATCTCGATCTTGCCCAGCCCCGGCACGTTGCGGATCTCGGCGCGGGCCTGTTCCACGTAGTCGCGCAACTGGCGCATGGTCAGGCCATCGGCAGTAAAGGCGTAGACCGAGCCGTAGACGTCGCCGAACTCATCGTTGAATCCGGGTCCCTGAATCCCTTGGGGAAACTGCCCGCGAATGTCATCGATCTTCTTGCGCACCTGGTACCAGATTTCCGGAATGTCCTGGGCGCTGGTGGTATCGCGCAGGTACACGTAGACCGTCGATTCACCGGGCCGCGTGTAGCTTTTCACGTAATCGAGGGAGTCGAGTTCCTCAAGTTTTTTCTCGATGCGGTCGGTGACCTGCTTGAGGGTTTCTTCCTGGGTCGCGCCCGGCCACTTGGTCTGGATCACCATGGTCTTGATGGTGAACGACGGGTCTTCTTCGCGCCCCAGATTGAAGTAGGAAAACACCCCCATCAGCAGCGCGACGAACATCAGGTACCAGACGAACGACTGATGCTTGAGGGCCCATTCGGAGAGATTGAAAGAGCCTTTCATTGACTGTCCTCGTCGAGTTTCACGGCTTGTCCGGGTTTGAGGCTGTTGACGCCTGCGCTGACCACCTGCTCACCACTTTTGACCCCGCCGGCCAGCACCACGGTGCTGTCAGTGCGGCTGGTCACGCTGACGTCACGGGGGGAGACGGTTTTGCTCTGGGGGTCGATGACCCAAATGCGGGTCTTGCCGTCGACTTCCTGCAACGCCGTCGCGGGCAATTCGATCCGCGACTTGATGGCCGAGCTGAGGGTCACGCTGATCGCCGTGCCGAGACGAAACCCGGGCGGGGTTTCGCTCAGGGTCAGGCGTGCACGACGGGTACGCGTGGCGCTCTGTGCCTGGGGTTCGATTTCGCGAATGATCGCCGTGGTGCTGATGCTCGGGTCGAGCTGCGCGGCCACCAGAAACACCACGTCGGCGGGGATCTGATCGACCAGCGTATCCGGCAGGTCGATCACCGCTTCCTTGATGTCCGGTTGCGCCAGGGTCACCACTTGCTGGCCGGCAGTTACCACTTGGCCGGCCTCGGCATTCCATGCCGTGACCACGGCTTTGTGGTCGGCGCGCAGTTCGGTGTAGCCGAGCTGATCCTTGCTCTGGTTGACCGCCGCCCGCGCCTGATCGAGCGAAGCCTGGGTGGTTTTCAGGTCGGTGGTGGCGATGTCCAGTTGTGCCTGGGCGCCCACTCCGCGATCGAACAGCGCCTGCTGCCGCCGGGCATTGGCCTGAGCGTTGATCAGTTGCGCCTGCACCTTGGCCAGATCGCCCTGGGCCGAGCGCAACTGGTTCTGCTGATCGGTCGGGTCGAGGGTGGCAAGCAGCGTGCCCTTATCCACTTCGGCGCCGACATCGACGTTGCGACTGGCGATGCGCCCGCCAACGCGAAACCCGGTATTGCTCTCGTAACGCGCCTGAATGCTGCCGGCGAAGCGCCCGAGGGTTTCTTCGTTCAGCGCCTGCACCTTGATCGACAGCACCGGCCGCACCGGCTCCGGCGGTGGTTCGCTTTTCGAGCAGGCAGCCAGCAGCACGCCAATGGACAACAGCCCCAAACGCTTCATGGCTGTGCTCCCGGTTGCAGATCCTTGTAGGTGTTTTCGGCGATTTCGACTTTCATGCCCGGGTGCAGCAGTTGTCCACCGGCAACGATGACTTTTTCGCCGCCGTTGAGGCCGCCGCTGATGATCACCTTACCGGTCAGGTAGCGGCCGACGGTGACGTTATGTAATTGCGCTTGCCCCTTGTCGTCGACCATCCACACCGCCGGGTCGCTGATGTTCTTGGTCAGCGCCGACCACGGCAATTCCACCGCCGTTTTGCCAGTGCCCTTGGCGGTGGCGCTGACCACCGAGCCGAGCTGCATGCCTTGCGGGAGGCTGTCGAGGGTGACCTTGACCTGCACCGTGCCCGATTGCGCCGACACCGCCGGGGTGATTTCACGTACGGTGCCGGTGGTCTTGATGTTGGGGTTGTCGAGCAGACTGACGACGATCGAGCGATCGGCAGGCCGTTCCGAGAGCAGCGATTCGTAGACGTTGAACACCGCATCGCGGTCGCCATCGCGGGCCAGTTTGAAAATCGGCGCGGTCGCCTGGACCACCTGGCCGACTTCAGCCTGGCGCTCGGTGATGATGCCGGGGGCATCGGCGATCAGCGAGGTGTAGCTCAACTGATCCTTGGCATTGGCCAGTTGCGCCTGGGCCGCGCTCAGAGCGCTCTGGCTGCTGCGCAACGCGGCTTGGGCGGAGTCGAATTCGCTCTGGCTGGTGTAGCCCTTGGGCAACAGTTTTTGCTGCCGCACGAACGCCGCAGCGCTTTGTTTGACCCGCGCCTGCTCGGCGACAACCTGCGCCTGGGCGGAATCGACGTTGGTCTGCAAATCCTTGGGATCGAGCTTGGCCAGCACCTGTTTGGCGCTCACCCGGTCGCCGACATCGACCATGCGCTGGATGATCTTGCCGCCGACCCGGAACGACAGTTCGGTCTGCACCCGCGCCTGCACGTCACCGGTGAGGGTCACGGCAGCGGCATAGTCAGCCGGTTTCACCACTTGCACAAAGACCCGGGGCAAGTACTCCGCCGGGGCCTCTTTCTTGCCGCAAGCGGTCAGCGCCGTGAGCAGGCTCAGCACGACCACTGTTTTCAATCCGGGACTCGCCATGCAGACTCCTTCCTGTGTACGAACGTGCAAGTGACGATACGACTGTGAGCTTAGAACAGGGTTCAACCTTCGCTCGCGGGAATAACGCATTTTCCACATTGATTGCCGTGGCGAGGGAGCTTGCTCCCGCTCGACTGCGAAGCAGGCGCAAACCTCTCGAATCGGGGGTTGGGGCCGCTTCGCAGCCCGGCGGGAGCAAGCTCCCTCGCCACAGGGGTACCAGCACGGCACACTATCGGTTCCGGCAGAAGGAAACGCCCATGCTCAAGACCCTCGCGGTAGCCAATTACCGCTCGATCAATAAATTGGTGATTCCGCTGGGCCGCTTGAATCTGATCACCGGCCCCAACGGCAGTGGCAAGTCCAACCTGTACCGCGCGCTGCGCCTGCTGGCGGAAACCGCGCAGGGTGGCGTGGTCAATGCGCTGGCCCGCGAGGGTGGGCTGGATTCGACGTTCTGGGCCGGGCCGGAAACCATCAGCCGGCGCATGCGCAACGGCGAAGTGGCGATCGAGCCGACCGTGCGTCAGGGCGTCAAACGCCTGCGTCTGGGGTTTGCCGGGGAAGACTTCAGCTACGCGATCGCTCTCGGCTTGCCGGAGCCGAGCCTTTCGTTCTTCTCCCTCGATCCGGAGATCAAGAAGGAGTGCATCTGGGCCGGGCCGCTCTATCGTCCGGCGAGCCTGCTGGTGGATCGCCACGGCCCGATGATTCGCGCCCGCGAAGGGCGCGGCTGGGACGTGCTGGCCCAGCACACGCCGAACTTCGACAGCCTGTTCGATCAGGTCGGCAGCCTGCGCAGTTCACCGGAGGTGTTCCAGATGCGCGAATTCATCCGCCGCTGGCGCTTCTACGATCACTTTCGCAGCGACGCCGACGCCCCGGTGCGCCAGCCGCAACTGGGTACGCGCACGCCGGTGCTGCATCACGACGGTCGGGATCTGGCCGCAGCGTTGCAGACCATTCGCGAAATCGGCGACCCCGAAGCGTTGCAGGCAGCGATCAGCGATGCCTTCCCCGGCGCACGACTGAACATCGCGCCGCTGGCCGGCGGCCGCTTTGCCATCGAGTTCTATCAGGAAGGATTGCTGCGACCGCTGTCGGCGGCGGAGCTGTCGGACGGCACGTTGCGTTATCTGCTGCTGATCGCGGCGCTGCTGACGCCGCGGCCACCGTCGTTGATGGTGCTCAACGAACCGGAAACCAGTCTGCATCCGGATCTGCTGCCGGCGCTGGCACGCTTGATCATTCACGCTTCGCAGGAGTGTCAGGTGTGGGTGGTGTCCCACGCGCGGCGGTTGATTTCGGCGTTGCAGGAAGATCCCGAGTGCAACTGCATCGTGCTGGAGAAGACGCTGGGGCAGACCGGGATTGTCGGCCAGCGGGTGCTGGATGAGCCGGCGTGGAACTGGCCGGATTGAGCGGCGCCTGAACCACCGCTTTCGCGAGCAAGCCCGCTCCCACAGGGACATGCATTCCAACTGTGGGAGCGGGCTTGCTCGCGAAGAGGACCTTCAGGTCAGCGCAGATTTAACGGCCAATCACCCCTGCCACTTGCCACCCTCGACAATCACGCTCTCAGGCTTGGTGTCATCGCTCAGCTCTTTACGCACGTATTGGTCATACAGCTTGAGCAGGTATTTCTCTTCACCCAACTTGGCCAGCTCGGTATTCACCCAGTCACGCAGCTCGATATTGCCCTTCTTCACTGCCGGCGCAATCGGCGCCTCAGCCCCGAGTTTTTCGTCCAGCACGCGGTAGCCCGGGTTCTGCTTGGCCCAGCTGAACAGCACCAGATTGTCCTGCGCGTAGGCATCGCCGCGACCGTTGGCCAGAGCTTGCAGCGACTCGGAGTTTTTCTCGAACTTCAGCAGTTTCCAGTCCGGGTGATTCTTGGTCAGCCAGATGTCGGCGGTGGTGCCGGTGGTGACGATAGTGGTGCGGGTGGCCAGGTCATCGAGGCTCTTCACGGAACTGCCCTGCGGTACCAGCGCCTGGACTGCGACCTTGAGGTTCGGGTTGGTGAATTCCACCGCTTCCTTGCGCTCCGGGGTCACGGTCATGTTGGCGAGGATCAGGTCGACCTTGTCGCTTTGCAGGAACGGAATGCGGCTCGCCGGCTCCACGGCCACGAACTCGACCTTGTTCTCGTCGCCCAGCAGATCCTTGGCGAAACGCCGACCGATATCGGTGTCGAAGCCGACGTAGCGCCCGGCTTCATCGACGAAACCGAACGGTGGCTTGTCGGTGAATACGCCGACGATCAGTTTGTCGCGGGCCTTGATCTTGTCCAGATAGCTGGCCGGCGCGGTGCTTTCGCTGGCGACTTTCGGCGTGGCCGGTTCTTCGGATTTGTTGCAGCCGGCGAGCAGCGCGAGCCCCAGCAGCGGCAGTAAAAACAGGGATGACTTGGCAGTTTTCATAGCGGTTCCAGTTCCTTTGTCGGATTCGTTTCAGGCAGTGTTGCAACGAAGGAGAACTTCTCCAGAAACTGCTGCGCGCGTGCGGTTTGCGGGTTCGTAAAGAAAATCTCGGGCGGGTTCTGCTCAAGGATGCGTCCGGCATCCATGAACACGATACGGTCGGCCACCGCGCGGGCGAAGGCCATTTCATGGGTGACGATCAGCAGGGTCATGCCCTCGCGAGCGAGGCCCTGAATCACTTGCAGCACTTCCTTGACCATCTCCGGGTCGAGGGCAGCGGTGACTTCATCGAAGAGCATGACCCGCGGGTTCATGCACAACGAACGGACGATGGCGATGCGTTGCTGCTGGCCGCCGGAGAGCTGGCGCGGGAAGGCATCGCGCTTGTCCGCCAGGCCCACCCGTTCGAGCAAGGCTTCGGCTTGCTGCTGCGCTTCACGGCGCTGGCGCTTTTGCACCTTGAGCGGGCCGAGCAGCAAATTGTCGAGCACGCTCATGTGCGGGAACAGGTGATAACTCTGGAACACCATGCCGATCTGCTGGCGGATCTCGCGCCAGTCGGTGGCCTTGTCCAGCAGCTCGCGGCCGACAAATTTCAGGCTGCCGCTGTGGGCCTCCTCCAGACCATTGAGGCAACGCAGCAAGGTGCTTTTGCCACAACCGCTCGGGCCGAGGATGACGATCACTTCGCCGCTGCGCACTTGCAGGTCGATGCCCTTGAGCACCTGCTGTTCGCCGTAGAATTTGTTGAAACCGTGAAACTCGATCAATGCGCTCATGCTTGCGTCCAGCGCCGCTCCAGCACGCGCGAGGCGGCCGACAGCGGGTAGCAGATGAAAAAGAAAAACAGAAACAGCGCGCCGTAGATCAGCACCGATTCGTAGGTGCGCTCGATGATCTGCTGGCCGACCTTGATCACATCGACCACGCCGATCAGCACCGCCAGCGAGCTGGTCTTGATGATCCGCGTGTAGACGTTGATGGTCGGCGGCGTCATGCGTTTCAGCGCTTGCGGCAACAACACGTAGCCATACAGTTGCGCCGCATTGAGGCCGATCGACAATCCCGCCTCACGCTGCCCGCGCGGCAACGAATGCAGCGCGCCACGGGCCACTTCGCCGACCTCGCTGGCGCCCCACAGCGACAGCACCAGCACCGCGCACCAGAAGCTCGGCAAGCTCAGACCGAAGAAAATCGGCAGGCCGAAAAACAGCAGGTACAGCCAGACCAGCACCGGGATCGCCCGGAACAGTTCCAGATAGACCCGCAGGATCGCGTTCAGCCACGTCACGTTGAGCGTGCGCAATACGCCGTAGAGCACGCCGCCAATGGTGCTGATCGCAATGCTCAGGAACGAGATCGACAAGGTTTGCCCGGCGCCTTTTGCCAGTTGCGGCAACGACACCCAAAGCAGTTCAAGACCCGAACTGGCCATGCTGGAGCCTCCTTTCCAGACGGCTGAGCAGCAGCGACAGCGGCAAGAACAACAGCACGCAAATCAGCGTCAGCACGGCGAGCATTTCGTAGGTTTTGTAGTAGAGCGCGATGTAGCTCTTGGTGGTGTAGAGGATTTCCGGCACGGCCACCGCCGAGACCACGGTGGTTTCCTTGAGCAGGAAAATGAAATTGGCGAACAGCGACGGCAGGCTGAGAATCCCCGCTTGCGGCAGGATCACGTAGCGCAGCAACTGCCCGTGGGACAGGCCGATGGAACGCCCCGATTCCAGTTGCGCCTGCGGCACCGCGTCGACACCGGCACGCAGCACCTCAGTGAGGTAAGCACCGCCGAGGAAGGTCATGGTGATGATTGCAGCGGTGAACCCGGAAACCTTGATCCCCAGCGCCGGCAGGGCGAAGTAGACGAAGAACAGTTGAATCAGCAGCGGCGTATTGCGCGCCAGTTCTACATACAGGCCGACGGCGCGCTGCAGGTAAGGCGTGCGAAACACCAGAATCGTCGCGTTGAGCAGCGCCACCAGCAACGACGTGCCGATAGCGATGAAACCGACCTGCAGCGTCACGCCCACGGCTTTGAGAAAGGCCGGCAGGGTGCTGAGGATAAATGCGTAATCGAATGTCATGAAACGTCCTGACGCCACTCGGTAAGTGGCGGTGGTGCAGTCCATGGACAGCGGGTGGCTGTCCGGCAGGCACTGACTTTATAGGTATAAAAACAAGAATTTAAATACCGTTAAAGCATATTGATATCACCCAAAAAACTATCCTGTGGGTTTGCCGGGAAGGAATAAGAAGGCTATTTTCCCTTGCGCTGTAGGAAGGATCTTTTTTGCATGAAAGCCCTCCAAGGACGAACAGCTTTTGGCCAGACTCCTCCGGCCAAACCATTACAAGGAAGACAACATGGACGTAAAAGTGCCGCAGCGACTGGACCCGCAGGACATCGTGAAATTGCTCGTGGCGTTGCGCCGGGCGTTGAAGACTCAAGTGGCCTGAGTCAGCGAAAAAATCAAAAGATCGCAGCCTTCGGCAGCTCCTACAGGAGATCGCATTCCTCTGTAGGAGCTGCCGAAGGCTGCGATCTTTTGCTTCTGGCTATAGATTTTGTGTCGATCGCACAAATCGAGCACACACAAAAACGCCGATGACCATCACTGGCCATCGGCGTTTTCATACCTTGAAGGGGTGGTTCAAGCGTCGGATCAGAACGCCGGCAGTACCGCGCCGTTGTACTTCTTCTCGATGAACGCTTTGACTTCCGGGCTGGTCAGGGCAGCGGCCAGTTTCTGGATCGCGTCGCTGTTCTTGTTGTCCTCACGGGCCACCAGGAAGTTCACGTACGGCGAGTCAGCGCCTTCGATCACCAGCGCATCCTTGGTCGGGTTCAGCTTGGCTTCCAGTGCGTAGTTGGTGTTGATCATGTCCAGATCAACTTCCTTCAGGACGCGTGGCAGCAGGGCCGATTCCAGTTCCTTGAACTTGAAGTTGTGCGGGTTCTTGGCGATGTCTTTCGGCGTTGCCAGCGCATTTTTCGGATCTTTCAGTTCGATCAGGCCAGCCTTCTGCAGCAGGATCAGCGCACGTCCGCTGTTGCTGCCTTCGTTCGGGATGGCGATGGTCGCGCCGTCTGGCAGATCAGCCAGTTTCTTGTATTTGCTCGAGTAGCCACCGAACGGTTCAACGTGCACGCCTTGCACGGTCACCAGGTACTTGGACTTGTCGTCCTTGTATTTGCCGGCGTTGAAGCTGTCCAGGTAAGGCTTGGTCTGGAAGTAGTTGGCATCCAGACGCTTCTCGCCAACCTGCACGTTCGGCTGCACGTAGTCGGTGAAGACCTTGATTTCCAGATCCACGCCTTCTTTGGCCAGGGTCGGTTTGATCAGCTCGAGAATTTCCGCGTGCGGCACCGGAGTCGCCGCCACCACCAGTTTCTCGCCGGCCTGGGCCAGGGAAGCAGTCAGAGCAGCCGCCAATGCGGTAAACAACAGAACCTTTTTCATGCAGTGTCCTTATCGAGAATCACGGTCGCGAATGGCGACGGCTATTAATACGAGTGCCAGTGAAGTGCTATCTCTGGCGTGGAGCGGACAATACCGGGATTTTTTATTCCCGGACAATAACGTTTATTCACTTTGATATTCCATTTCGTTCATACAGAACCAAACGGCTACAACTGCTGGCTCAAACCAATCAGCAGATCTTTCAAAGCCTTACGTTCGTCAACGCTACCGCCGATATTGATTTGTGCTACCAGTCGTTCGATCTGAAGCTGCGGCCCAGACACTTCGGGCAGATTCAGGTGCTCCGGGAGGATTTCGTCGCCGGTGCTGACCAGCAGCGCAAAGTGAATGACGTTTTCCAGCTCGCGGGTGTTGCCCGGCCAGCTGTGGCGCTCCAGCAGGTGCTGCGCCGCTTCGCTGATCAACGGCACCGGCAGATCCAGGCGCTGGCTGTAGATGCCGAGGAAATACTCGGCCAGCGACAGGATGTCGCCAATCCGCTCGCGCAGGGCCGGCAATTCCAGCTGCCCTTCGCTGAGGTAGTGATAGAGCCGTTCGTGGAATTTCCCGGCGTCCACCGCTTGTGCCAGATCGATGCTGGTGGCTGCGACCAACCGCACATCCACCGGGCTTGGCTGATGCGCGCCAACGCGGGTGACTTCATGATTTTCCAGGGCGGCGAGCAGTTTGATCTGGATCGGCAACGGCAGATCGCCGATCTCATCGAGGTACAAGGTGCCGCCGTTGGCCGAACCGAACCAGCCGGCCCGACTGCTCGCCGAACCTGTATAGCTGCCGGCGGCATAGCCGAACAGCTCGGCATCGGCGTAGGTCGGACTGATCGCGCCGCAATTGACCGAGACGAACAGACCGCTGCGATCACTGGCACGGTGGATGTGGCGCGCGAGCAATTCTTTGCCGGTGCCGGTCTCGCCACGGATCAATACCGAGATGGCACGCGGCGCCAGGTGCTCAAGTTCTTCGCGCAACTGGCGGGACCGGGGATCGACGAAAACCAGCGCCTTGGCGCGGATGCTCAGGGGACTTTTTTCCGCATCGGGAAAGGTCAGCAACGGCTGACCGAACGTTTCGAAACTCATGGCAGACTCCCGCCCAGAACCGCCGGCAGACGGGGGCGTTCAGAAAAGAAAAAGGTTCAAGCGCGACGCCGGGCGTGGTGTTCCATGCGGTTTTGCAGGCGATACAGATAAGCGAAACCCTGCTCCCAGCGCTGATGCCCGGACTTGACGTTGATGTGCCCCGCCCCGGCAAGAATTCCCGCCTCGGCGCCCCAGTTACGCGCCAGCTCAAGAGCGCGCGGGGCGCTGACCGCGGCGTCGTTGTCGGAACTGACCACCTGGCTCGGGAACGGCAACAGATCGGTCGGGATCGGCGCGAAATTGCGCAACGCAGGCGCGCAGGCCGGACGCTCGACATCGGCAGGTGCGACCAGCAACGCACCGCGCACCTGACGCAGGTATTGCACAGGCGCGGTAGCCGCCCAATGTGCAACGGTGATGCAACCCAGGCTGTGAGCAATCAGGATCACTGGCGTGCTGTCGGCGGCAATCGCTTCGGCCAGCGCCGCAACCCAGTCTTCACGGCGCGGCGTCAGCCAGTCGGCCTGCTCCACGCGTGCGCTGTTGGGCAGACTGTTCTGCCAGTGGGTTTGCCAATGATCTTCTGGCGATCCTTGCCAGCCCGGCACAATCAGGTAGCGGATTGATTCGTTGCGCATGGGGAGCTCTCCTGCGTCGTGTCTGTTCCTGATCGAGTATAGGGACGGGATTTATATTCGTTAAGGAATAAGAAGCTATTTATTAAGACCTAAAAGAAATATCAGTTGCCTTTTGTAGGAGCTGCCGAAGGCTGCGATCTTTTTTT